>JAZSMN010000200.1:0-16465 GCA_045535925.1 Eubacteriales bacterium | reverse complement strand
CGCCTTTAACGTTTACTCCTCGTCTAAGGTGTTTATTCTCCATTACACGAAGGCGTTAAACTACGAGCTTGAAAAATACGGCATAAGGGCAACCTGTTTCTGCCCCGGTTGGGTTGATACCGAATTTATAGGCAAAGCGACTGCGAGAAATAACGTAACCGAGCCGAAGAAAATGAAACCTATGCTGGGCGTGGAGGACGTGGTGCGTGGCTGCGTGGCAGCCTCTATTAAGGGAAAGACGATGTATGTCACAAACTGGTATACCAAACTCCAACACTTGCTCTTTAAGATTCTTCCCGACTGGATACTCACTCGCCTGTGGCTTGGTATGTTAAAGAGTCCCGAGAAAAAAGAAGAGCCTGCCGAGGAGAAAAATTCAGGGGAAATTATTGAAGTTTCCGAGCCTTGCGAAAAAGAGCAAAGCGTAGAAGTTATAGAAGAACAAAGACCCGAAATGGGTACCGAGGAGGACGAAAATGGCAAGGCGTAATATTGGCACGGGAGTGCTTACCGCACCCCTACCTCCTGTTATGGTGACGGTAAAGAGCGGGGAACGTGTCAATGTTTTGACCATAGGTTGGACGGGAATACTGTCAACCCACCCTCCGAGAACATACATTTCGGTTCGCCCCTGCCGTTACTCTTACGAGCTGCTTAAAGAGAGCGGTGAGTTCGTGATAAACCTGACGAAAGCCTCTCAGGCAAAGATAGTGGATTACGTAGGAATATACACCGGCAAAAAGGTGGACAAGTTCCGCGTAACAGGGCTTACCGCCGTGCCGAGCAAAGAGGTCGGTGCGCCTACGATAGCCGAATGTCCCCTGGCGCTTGAGTGTAGGGTTTGCGAAGTCATACCTATGGGCACGCACGATGTGTTTGTCGCGGACATTGTTTCGGTTAGTGCCGATGAAGAAATAATAGACGAAGAGGGAAAACTCCGCCTTGATAAGGCAGACCTTTTAGCCTATGCCCACGGTGAATACTTTGCCCTTGGTGAAAAACTTGGTAGCTTTGGCTTTAGCACTAAGAAGGAAAAACGAACGAAAAAAGGCGAGCCAAAAGCAAAGAGCGAAAAGCCTTTGAGTGACGAGGAAAATACGGGCGGAGAAACCGGGAAGAAACAGCCCGGAAGAGAAAAAGGCGAACGCGCCGAGCAAAAGAGCCGCCCCTTTTACCTTGATGCTCCAAGGGGAGCGAGTAAAAGCAAGCGAGGAAGAAAGAAGAAATGAAGAGCGAAAATACAGAACGCATAAGGGCGAGAATTATCGCCTTGATAGAGTCGGAGTTTGAGAGTGATGCCGCTTTTGAGCGCGCTATGAATATCCCGACCAAGACCGTCAACAACTGGCGACGTGGCAGGTCCTCTTCCTTTATGAGGATGCTTCCCCAGTTGTCTGAGAGGTTTCGTGTAAATGTGGGAGAACTTATGGATATGCCCTTAAAGAGGGACACCTCAGAGCTGTCCGAGGAGGAGCTACACCTTTTACACCTGTACCGTAGGTCACGTTCGATGCCCGAGAAAATGCGACACGCCCTGCGCGAAACGATAGAAATGACAATAAATCTTTACATTTCCACCTACGCCGAGGTCAAGCAAAAGGCAAAGAAGTCCTCTACAAGAAAAAAGAGTGATGCGTGAGCATCACTCTTTTTTCTTTCTCTTTTGATCGTGTTTTTAAGTTGCGTTTTGTTTGGTTCAAACACAACAGATACAAGGCGCTTCGGTTTTTGCAGTTGTTGTTCGAATTGCCCATTGCTAAATTTTAATTAAAGTGGGATTTTTATCTTACCCTCGTCGGTGAAGATAACCCTCTCGGTAAAGCCTATCTCTCTTGCAAGACTTATACCTATATCCAGGTTTTTGCCAAGGTTGTCCTTTGTATGTGTGTCACCGTTTATAACTATATCCGCCCCAGCCTTAAGGATATACTCCAAAATTCTCTTGTCAGGGTAGGGTGTGGTGCGATAGCCCCTTGATATCGCCCCTACATTTATCTCGAAGGGGATGGAGTATTTAAGCAGCTTGTCAAGGCAGGAAATGGCCGCCTCGTAGTATCTTTCGCCCGTGGGAAGTCCAAAGATATCCTTGTACTTGGTTACCAGGTCAAAATGCCCTATAATGCTCGCATCAATCCTCTCGGGTAGCTGGGACAGTTCGCGGTAATACTGCTCGGCAAATTTTTCAAAATCGCCTCCAAAAAGCTCGCCTATTATCTGTATAGTGTTGTCCTTTGAGGAGTCGATGGGAAGATATTCCTTGCCATAGGATATATAGTGCATTGAGCCTATTATATAATCGAAGCCTCTTGTGGGCTCGGTAGAAAACAAGTCCTGCTCCAGACCACAGAGCACGCACATTTTGCCCTCGTATTGTTCCTTTATCTTTGCTATATCGAGGCGATATTTTTCTGTCGACTCTCGCGACATACAGTAGCTTTCATCAAAGTGGGTATATCCGTGACCGGAAAAGCCATAGTGAGTAAAGCCAAGCTCATAGGCCTTATCTGCCATTAGGGAGGGGGAGCTTTTGCCGTCGCAATAGGAGGTATGGGTGTGAAAGTCGGAGATTTTATGTAGCATAGTATTTTCCTTATATTATAAAAGCGGATGAAAATAGTAAAAACCTCTATAAAACAAAAAACCTGACACCAGGTCAGGTTTTTTTGGTGCACCTCCAGGGACTCGAACCCTGGACCCACTGATTAAGAGTCAGTTGCTCTACCAACTGAGCTAGAGGTGCGTACTTGCTTAACGCGTTGACTATTATAACACAAGGTAAATCCTTTTTCAAGTATTTTTCTATAAAAAAGCAATCTTTACAATATAAGAGAGCAAAAAAGAAATTGACATTGCAAAAATTGAACCATAAAACGGGATGAAAATCGAATAAAAAGGGGACACATACTAGTGTCCCACTTAAAATATATAAAAAAGTCAGCACAAAGACAAGTTAAAAGATATGTTAAGCACGCCTGTATTTGATGTTTTTGAGCTTATAAGCTTTTTGGCAGCCATTAAATACCCAAAATAGGCTTAAATCTGTTCTTTGTATTATTCTAACCATCACTTACCTGCCAGGTCCTTGATGACCTCGCCTGCGAGAATAAGTCCCATAACCGAGGGGACAAAGGAAATGCTTCCAGGGGTGCGGCTTTTGGTCGGGTTAAGCGGTGGCTCGTCCGAGAAAACAACCTTGAGGTGATTTATACCCTTCTTGCGCAGCTCTACACGTACTGCACGAGCCAGGGGGTCGCCTGTGGTCTTGGATATGTCGGCGACCTTAAAGTTGGTGGGGTCAAGCTTGTTGCCTGCTCCCATAGCACTAATTATCGGGGTGTCAGCTGCCTTTGCCCATTCTATCAAGAGAATTTTCGAGCGGAGCGAGTCGATGGCATCTATCACATAGTCGTATTTGGTAAAGTCGAAGGATGGTGCGCTTTCGCTATCAAAAAAGACCTCTCTTGTCACTATGGTGCACTCTGGGTTAATGTCTAAAATTCTGGTTTTTGCCGCCTCCACCTTTGGCATTCCCAGGGTCCCGTGTGTGGCTATTATCTGCCTATTAATGTTAGAAAGTGCCACCCTGTCCGCATCAATTAGGGTAAGATTTCCTACACCTGCCCGCGCCAGTGCCTCGACTGCAAAACCGCCAACTCCGCCTATGCCAAAGACTGCAACGTGGGCCCCGGAAAGCCTCTTTACAGCCTCCTCGCCAAGCATCATCTCGGTCCTATCTGTGAATTTTTCCATAACTCTCCTTTTTTGAAAAGTGGCATACCGTGTTAAATTAAACCCTCGATATGCCACTAATATGTAAACTAAACCTTACTTAAAACTCGCCTCTTGCGATGGCTGTAATAAGATTGAAGTCGTCGTCGACGAGAATGAAGTCCGCGTCATAGCCCACCTCGATGCGCCCCTTATTCAGTCCCATGAGGACAGCGGGGGTGGTCGAGCCCATCATTACTGCATCATCCTTGGGGATTCCCATCTCGATAGCGCGCTTGACACAGTCAAATAGACATGTGGTCGAGCCTGCCAGGTTTCCGCCCTCTGTACGAGCGGTGCCATCCTTTACTGTAATTGGAATACCGCCAAAGATATAGTCGCCGTCACCAACATCGGTGGCGTGGATAGAGTCGCTGATGATAGTGATATGCTCGGGGCCATACATTTTGTAGAGCATTCTTACCGCGCTTGGGTGAATATGTACACCGTCGGTTATAAGCTGGGCATAGGCACCGCTATCCATTCCTGCTCCAATAGGACCGGGGGCACGGTGGTGGATGCCGGGCATACAGTTAAAGGTGTGGGTCATCGACTTTGCGCCAGCGGCAAAGGCTTCCATAGCAGTATCATAGTCGCAGGTGGTGTGACCTATGGCTACGACAGCGGGGCACTCCTTGATAAAGTCTATTGCACCCTCAACCTCGGGGGCAACCGTGACCATTTTTACATTTTTGCACTTGCGTATAAGCTCCATTGTGGGGGGTATAACATACTTCTCGTTTTGCGCACCCTTAAGCTTTACATTGATGAAGGGACCTTCCAGGTGGAAGCCGGGGATGTTTGCGCCGTGACCGAGGGGGAGCTCGAGCATAGTCGCGGCTATAATATCCTCTTCGCTAACCGTCATCGTGGTGGGGTACCAGGTGGTTATACCGTGGGCAAGCTGCCAGTCCGCCATTTCGGGAATGCCACCTACCGAGGCGTCGTGTCCCATACAGCCGTGGCTGTGTATATCTATAAGACCGGGGTAGATGTTTGCACCGCCAAAGTCTACACCGTCTATGTCGGTTTGACCTATTGCTACTATTATACCGTCGTCTACCGTAATGTCTGTAAGAGTGCCATTTAGTCTAACATTCTTTAACGCTTTCATAAGTCCTCCCTGCGTTTTTTCTTTATTATAACCCCAACGGGAGGGTAATGTCAACATATCTGTTTTGCTTTTTTGATTTCTTTCTCTTGAATTTTGCCCGTGGTTGATATATAATAGGGAAAAGACTACTTTTATCACTTCAAAATATGGAGGGAATATGTTATCCAAGATATACAGCTCCGGCGTTCTCGGAATAGATGGCTACCTCGTGACGGTTGAGTGCAGCGCGTGGGAGAGAGTGCCGCGCTTTGACCTGGTTGGTCTGCCTGATGCGGCGGTAAAGGAAGCGAAAAACAGGGTACAGTCAGCCTGTGAAAACTCGGGATATGTATTCCCCTCACTTGATATAATGATTAACCTTGCGCCCGCAGATGTAAAGAAAGAGGGCACGGTGTTTGACCTGGCTATCATCTCGGCTATTTTGCAGAGTGACGGAATAATTCCTCGCTCGGTGGACTTCTCGGACAAGTGTATTATAGGCGAGCTGTCCCTCTCGGGTGATGTACGCCCTATAAATGGCGTGTTGTCTATGACAGTGTCGGCTCGTGATAATGGGATAAAAGAGATTTATGTCCCTATCGAAAATGCGGATGAGGCGGCGGTCGTGTCGGGGATTAATGTCTATGGTGTAGAAAACCTAAGGCAGCTTGTCGCCCACCTAAAGGGTGATGAACCTATGAAGCCTCACCCCCTGACGGCGGTGGATCTGGACCTCTCTGCCGATAGAGACCTGCCTGACTTCTCGGATGTTTGCGGACAGCTTCGAGCAAAGAGAGCCCTGGAGGTTGCGGCGGCGGGCGGTCACAATGTGCTGATGATAGGCCCTCCCGGTACCGGTAAATCTATGTTAGCCAAGCGCCTTGCTTCTATTCTTCCCGATATGGACTTTGAGGAGTCGCTGGAAACAACCAAGATACATTCGGTAAGCGGAAAACTCGGTGCGGGACTTGTGACACAGCGCCCCTTCCGTTCGCCCCACCACACGGTTAGCATGCCCGGTCTTGTGGGCGGTGGTGTTTATCCAAGACCCGGCGAAATTTCCTTGGCACACAACGGAATACTCTTCCTTGACGAGCTACCCGAATTTTCAAAGTCGGTTACCGAATCTCTTCGCCAGCCCCTGGAGGACGGTATAGTTACGGTGACTCGCGCCTCGGCAAAAATCACCTATCCTGCAAAGTTTATGCTGGTGTGTGCTATGAACCCCTGCAGGTGCGGTTATTTTGGTGATACTGTGCGCAGATGCACCTGTACACCCCAGGGCGTGTCAAAATATCTCGAAAAAATATCAGGCCCCCTGCTTGATAGAATTGATATCGAAATAGAACTTCCAAGCGTGTCCTACACCGAAATTTCGGGCAAAGGGCAAAGGGGTGAGCCCTCGGCACAAATACGCAAGAGGGTCAATGCCTCCCGCGCCTTCACCAACGAAAGACTCAGGAGAGCGGGGGATAAGGAAGGTGTGCTTAACGCAAATATGACCAGCGACATGCTTCGCCGTCATTGTGTGCTCGACGAGGAGGCCTCGGAGATTTTGCGTATGGCATTTGAGAGCCTCGGTCTTTCTGCCAGAGGGCACGACCGTATTCTCCGCGTGGCGAGAACCATCGCCGACCTCGCAGGCTCGGAAAAGATAGGTGCCGAGCATATCTCGGAGGCTATTATGTACCGCTCGCTTGACCGCAAATACTGGAAAAGACAACAGGGATAATCAAAACATAACCGTTTAGGGAGATGCTTTCGGCATCTCCTTTTTTTACAAGCCAATCGTTTTTTCTGCGGTATAAATCAACTTTTTTCTTCTTACTACATTTTGTTAGCCAAACCTGACAAAATAGCACAAGTTTTTTAGACACGCGCATAGGTAAAATTTTGTGTAAAAAGTAGAACATTTTATCCAAAATAAACAAAAATCAACTATGCGTATTGAAAATAAAAATGAATGGTGATATAATGGGACCAGATTAAAATCTCTATGTAAAAGGAGTTTACACATGAAGAACTTGAAGAAGATTCTTGCAGTGATTTGCGTGCTTGCCCTCGTCTGTGTTGGTGTGGTTCTAACCGCCATAGCAGAGGATGCTTACACCGGCACCGTGGAAGAACTTGAGGCAAAGATTGCGGACATAGCACAGGGTGGCACAAATAAGGCTGACACTCGTATTGAAACCGCTGTCACATACCTGGCAACTGTAGATCCCCAGGCAGAGGGCTTGGGAGAGGTAGTTGCTTCATTGAAGACGGCTATCGTTTCACAGGCACAGTATCATATAAACGCTACCTCAAAGGAGAGCGATACTGATACCAAGATTGCAAATATTGGTAAGATTGCGACTCTTCTTGGCTACTTGGAAATAGATGAGACCACCGCGGGCTACACAGATGTAGTGAGTGGCATGAATGAAGCGATTGTCTCTACTGTTTCTGAGATTGCCGATAGCATAGAGTTTAAGCAAGACACAAATCCGAATCCAGAAACCGATGAGGAGAAAAAACATGTCGGTTACTGGAACACCATGGATGTCAAGATCGCCCTTAACAAGATAAACGGTCTTATTAAGAAGGGTACCGATGTTCTTGCGACAGAGCCCGCTCTTGCGGCTGCTCTTGCCGAGCTTGAGGCTACATACCAGGAAAAGCGTACCGCCAATATGGAGCTTGCCGAGGCATATGCTACCATAGAGGAATACAAGTATGGTGTGTCTTTGGACCTCGATTTCAGCAAGGGAAATGCGCCTAACTATGGTTTTGATAAGATGGATAACTACAATACTAACAAGTATGGCATCGAGATGAAGGATGGCAACCCCGTCTTCACCGTTCATTATGCGAGCCCGTCTGCAAACACCTATCCCCAGGTAGAGACCCCTGATGGAAGGTACGGTATCGTTTGTGAGTTTGATTTTACTACTTTTGGTCAGTTGCCCGGAGGCAATGACGGCTTCAATGTGTCCGGCGGTGGACAGAACAACCAGGCGGGCCTGTACTGTGACCCCTTGATTTTCGGTATCACAAGTGAGGGCGCCCTGTATTGCGGTGACAGACCCGGCAGAGGCGGCTATCAGGTTATTCGTGAAAATGTTATCACCCCCGGCGAGTGGGTACATCTTGCTTATGTATTTAACTACAGCAAGCAGACCTTTGATATCTATTTCGAGTACGAGCTTGTTGGCAGCTCTACTGCAAAGACAGGTTCTAGTGATAGCCACGCGTCAGAAAACGCGGCACCTATCGACCACGCGCACATTCGTCCTAACGCATCTACCGATAGAGGCGAATTCTCTATAGACAACTTCAAGGTATATAGAGGCTCCGCTATCCGTACCGACAAGAAGATTGCAAATATGACCACAGATGAGAAGTTCATCTATCTGTGCGAGTACATACTTGATAACAGAAAGCCCGTTCTTTCCAGAAACAATGTGTACAACGAAGCGGGCAATATGCTTGCAACCTATTACAATGAAGAAACCGGCGAATATGTTGACGGCTATGGTGAAAACCCTGCGATCGTTGCCGCTGTTGCAAACTACTACGCCTTCGACTTGAACGAGGCGATAGCAGAGCTCCGTAGGGCAAACCGTGACGAGTTTATCAGCCTTATCGTCAAGCTTGAGGAGATCAACCGTACCCTCGACACCACCGCTATTCGTATGGCAGCTCTTAATGCTATCATTGAATTCCTTGACAGCGCAGGCTCTAATATGGAGCAGGACGATATTTACACCGAGGGATACTTGAGATATGAGGCGCTCGAAAAGCAGCTTGGCTGTGATATAGGTGCATCCAACTTTATTCTTTCGATGCAGCGCTTTGCTACCGCTCCCACTCTTGTAGCAAGACAAAAGCACCTTGATAGCGCTACCGCACTCAAGTTTGACGAGAACTATCCTCTTAATGAGGAGTATTATGACAGCTGCTTCAACATCACATACGATGCTGACGGGGGCGAGATTTCCCGCGAGGTTATCGATGCTTCCTATGATAACTTTGTAACCGAGTACAATAACTATGACGAGGCTACCTTTATTCTTGAAGAGTATGTAAAGACTGACATATCCAAGAAGATTGTAACCGTTATTGAGCTTATTAGGGAGTATGATACTGTCGAAGAGTGGCAGGCAAACTACGATTATATAAACGAGTACATTCTTATCCTTCGCGGCTATGTAAAGGATAGCGAGGATGACGAGGACTTCCAGGCCTTCGACACAACCTACGAGGGTATAAACGACGCTCTTGCAATCTACACAACCATCAACACCTGGTTCTATGGCGACCTTCAGTCCAAGCATATTGCAAAGCTTGAAGAGCAGCTTGGCTATATTAGAGCGACCGATTCCTACATTGTAAAGATGGGTGTTTGTGCTACTATCACCAAGTATCTTGCAACCGAAGACATCGACTTTAAGAACGAGGATATCAAGAGAATTGTTACCGAGCACGGCGCTTATGTTGAAGAGCTTGAGTACAGAAAAGAGGACTACACCGCTCTTCTTGAGCAGAATGCTTACTACTTCAACACCGTTGTTACCAAGCTTTCTCTTGCAGACGGCTACACCGAGATTGTGGACCTTTATGAAGAGGCTACAACCTACTACTTCGCGCTTGACGCAAATGTAGAGGGCACAAGAGAGATGATGGCAATCTACGATAGCTTCACCGAAAAGCTTGATACTATCAAGAAGTACAGCGAGAAGTTTATCGAGAGCATGAACCTCTATGCACTTGTAGACGAAGGCGACAGAGACGAGAAGTTTAACGCACTTGTAACCTGCTACTATTACAGCCAGTATGCAGAGGAAGCCTACGAGGGTGTTGCAGAGAAGCTTGCAGCATATGAGGAGGCATATGACGCGTATATGAGCGAGGTAGCTGTAACAAACTCCGAGCTCTCCAGCGCGACCGCTATTATGGCTTCTTCCAGAGCAAATAACGGTAATGCTCCTGTTGTATCGGTAATCCTTGGCGAGCTTGAGGAAAACTGATTTTCCAGGAACAGAATTAAACAAAAAAGGAACAGACTTTTCGTCTGTTCCTTTTTACATATATAGAGGCGAGCTTGTTGTTTATTCAATATATAAAATGAGGGAGCTTTACAAAAGAGATAGTATCGTGGATGCCAACTTATATATAGGAGGCTTTCTTTTTTTATTAGAGAAGCCTATATAAGGAAAAGAAGAGCAAGAGTACAAGGAAAACCCTTATATTCTTGCTCTCTTTTTATGCTGATTTTATAAAGCTATAAGCCTGATTATCTCTGAATTCTACCAGTGCCGTTTCCGCCTGCAAGAGCCTTAACTTCGTCAACAGTAACGAGGTTGAAGTCGCCCTCGATGGTGTGCTTGAGGCAGGATGCAGCAACTGCAAACTCAACAGCGTCCTGAGTGGAGTAACCATTGAGGCAGGAGTAGATAAGACCGCCACCAAAGCTGTCGCCACCGCCAACACGGTCAACGATGTGCATGTGGTAGGACTTGGAGAAGCAATACTCGCCGGTTTCGGCATTATAGAGAAGAGCAGCCCAGTCATTGTCGTTTGCACTGATGGAAGAACGGAGAGTGATAGCAACCTTCTGGAAGTTAAATCTCTCAGCAAGCTGACGAGCAACAGACTTGTAGCCCTCGTGGTTGAGCTTGCCGCCAGCGATGTCGGTGTTCTCTGCATCGATGCCGAATACGTCGTGTGCATCCTCCTCGTTAGAGATACATACGTCTACATACTCACAGAGCTTGGTCATAGTAGCCTGTGCCTGCTCGCGGCTCCAGAGCTTCTTTCTAAAGTTAAGGTCGCAGGAAATGGTAACACCCTTTGCCTTAGCAGCCTTACAAGCCTCAAGGCAGATCTCTGCAACGGTGGGGTTAAGAGCGGGAGTGATACCTGTGAAGTGGAACCAGTCTGCGCCCTCAAAAATCTTGTTCCAGTCAAAGTCGGAGGGCTGTGCCTCTGCGATAGAGGAGCCAGCTCTGTCGTAGATAACCTTGGAGGGACGCTGGGAAGCACCCTTCTCGTTGAAGTAGATGCCTACACGGTTACCGCCGCGAACGATCATAGAGGTGTCAACACCAAATCTACGAAGTGCGTTTACTGCAGCCTGACCTATCTCGTGCTTGGGAAGCTTGGTTACGAATGCCGACTCAAGACCATAGTTTGCGATGGATACGGACACGTTTGCCTCACCACCACCATAAACTACGCCAAAGCGGTCTGCCTGCACGAAGCGGGTGTATCCCTCAGGTGCAAGACGAAGCATGATTTCGCCAAAAGTTACAACTTTCATTTGAAAAAACCTCTCTTATAGATAATATTTTTTGCTTTTAGATCATAGATTATACCATGGTAAAACGAGTTACACATGGGGGTAGAGTCGCTTGAAGGCGACTTGCAAGGTGCGATTACTCGCCCTTTATAGCTTGTACGCATTCGGTGCAAACAAGCTGTCCCTTGAATTCTGTGAGATTTTCGGTGTTGTCACAGAAGCAGCAGGAATTATGGTATTTTTCGAGGATTATGCGAGAACCTTCCACATAAAATTCGATAGGATCGCCGTTCTCGATGTTCATAATTCTGCGACATTCCTTGGGAATAACAATTCGTCCAAGCTCATCGACATGTCTTACGATACCGATGGATTTCATAGTTACCTCCATAGTTGATAAAATCAGAACAGAGGATGTTCTTCGAAAACATTTTAACATATAAAAATTGTGATGTCAAGAAAAAGAATATAAAAATATGCAATGTAAAATAAAAAGCCCCGAAGGAGAAAACAGATGTTTTGCCCAAATTTAGATGAGAACACAGAGAAAATTCTTTGTTATCTCCCGACTAAAATTTATAAAGAAATCGAAGGTGTGAGGCTGTCTATCAGGGGCTTTTTTGAGCTTTTAAGCGAGGTAAGGCTTGAGGCACTCTCGCACAGCTCGGTGGTCATAGGGGGACAAAGATATCCGCTTTTTGGCAAGGTTGACCACGCCGAATTGGAGGAAACACTTATCAGGATAACGGGTGGCGAGCTGTTTGCGGTAAACGAACAAATCAAGCGAGGGTATATAGCCCTGTCGGGCGGGGTGCGTGTTGGGATTTGTGGCAGGGCGGCCTATGACGGTGATGGTATCAGGGGCATATCCGAGATAGGGAGCCTTGTTTTTCGCTTCCAGACGGGCAGGTGCGATTTTGCCGACCATTTATACAGCGAGTGGTGTAGTGGAGAGGGCGGTATGCTGATAGCATCAAAGCCCGCGGCAGGCAAGACCACGGCCCTGCGCTCGCTTTGTCAAAGGATTGGCACCGGCAGAGGTGCGGGTGCTGTGGTGATAGTGGACGAGCGGTGCGAGTTTGACGCTTTGGATAGGTTTTTTGGGTCGGTAAGCATACTACGAGGGTACAGGCGCGCCGAGGGTGTAGAGATAGCCCTTCGGACAATGTCGCCCGAGGTTATAGTGGTGGATGAGATATTAACCATAGAGGACGCAGAGGCTCTATCGATGGCGGTGGGCGCGGGTGTTACCGTCTTGGCATCGACCCATGCCGGTGGATGCAGGGAGGCGCTTCTTCGCCCGGGAGTGAGGCTTCTTGTCGAGAGAGGTGCCTTTACACGAGTTGTGCTGCTTGGCAAGGCGGAGGGACGTTTTTTCATAAAAGAGGTGGAGGCGTGTTAAATTTCTTGGGGTTGATAGCCGTTATGGGAGCATCGGTGGCGGTGGGGATTTGCTACCGAGGCTATAGGGAAGAGATTGTCTTACATATGGGGGCTCTTTATGAGTTTTTCGTAAGGCTTTTAAAAGAGGTGGAGTGCTACGGGCGGTCGGTGAGTGACTGGGTCGTGGAGTACAGCTCGCCCCTGCTTGAGGAGTGTGGCTTCCTTAAGCTTTTAAGAAATGGCGAGCGCCTCAATAAGGCATTTTGCGAGGCAAAAAGCAAAATGCAGCTTACCAAGGGGGCAGAGGAGCTTGCCTGTGGCGTGCTTGACTACTATGGCACAAGGAATATAGAAACCGAGATAAGCGAGTTAAAAGAAGCCGCGCGTAGGCTTGAAGTGATGATAAAAAACGAAAAGGAAGCAAAGGACAAGTCTGTGCGTGCCGTTTTTGCAGTGTCGCTGGGTGTTGCGGTGGGGCTGTGCCTTTTGCTTTCATAAGCTATGGAGGATAAAATGGACGTTGATTTGATAATAAAGGTGGCGGGGGTTGGTATGATTGTCGCCGTAGTGTGCCTGGTGCTCACCCGTGCGGGCAAGGAGGAACAGGCGAGCCTTGTATCCTTGGCGGGGGTCATACTTATACTACTGTTTCTTGTGGGCAAGGTCGGTGAGCTAATAACAACTCTTAGAGAGGTGTTTGGGCTGTGAGTGGAGTTATGGGAGGGGCATTTATTGCTCTTTTTGTGGCATTTATGACCTTCATGCTGCGCTCGATGGGGTACGAGGGGGCGAGGCTTATATCTGTGGTGGGTACTGTGTCAATCCTATGCGCTGTGGTTTTAGGCGCGGGGAAATTGATGGGGAGCCTACCAAAAGAGCTTTTGTCGGGCAGAGTCGCCGAGGTTGCAGAGGTAAGCCTAAAGATAATGGGTGTTGGATATATCTTTGGAATTGTGGCAGATATCTGCCGCGAGCTTGGTGAGGCGGGGCTGGCAAATGCTGTACAAGGGTTGGGGCGTGTCGAGATTTTATTACTTTCTGTCCCCTATATAACCGAGGTGGTGAGTGCCGCCGCGAAGATGTTTGAGTTATGATAAATGTAAATAATACTTTGCTTTTACTCGATGATACTACCGAAAAGGTGATAGAGGATTTTTCCTCTCTTCTGCCCGAGGGAATGGAGGGCTTTTCCGAGGCACAGGTGGCGGTAAGCTCGCTGGGTCTTGACAGGCTTTTGGGTGAGATAATCAGCATCCTGTCAGGTGGGAGGGCAGAAATATCGGTCTTTTTCTTTTCGCTTCTTGGGTTATCTCTTTTGATGGCCTTGGCGAGCAACCTGTCAACCGACTCCACCCTTTTTGGCACTCGGGCTGTGGTGCTTGTGTCGGGTGGGGTGATTTTCTCCTTGATGTACCCTCTTTTTCGCGAGGCTATTCGGATGCTGGGCACTCTTACAAGCTTTTTTGCCTGTGCGGACGGGCTATGTGTCACGGTTATTGCCCTCGGTGGTGGTGTTAGTACCTCGTCTATGAGGGCCGCCTCTTCCTCGGTTGTTCTTCAGCTTTTTGGTTTTCTCGGCTCCTCGCTGGGGACTTTGGTGGGGGTTATGTTTATCCTTGCTATCATATCGCTTATCGATATGGATAACAAAAATGGAATTTTCGATTTTGTAAAGAATATTTTTACCAAGGGGGTGGCTGTTTTGGTTGCCGCTCTGGGAGGATTTTTGACTTTACAAACTGTGGTGAGTTCTATCTCGGATTCTGCGGCTATCAGGACGGCAAAATATGCGGTGAGCAGTCTTGTTCCCGTGGTTGGCGGCACGGTTTCCTCGGCTCTTTCCTCCCTGGCGGGGGGGCTCCAATATGCTGTGGGCGTTGTCGGTGGGGGTAGTGTTGCTGTTATTGTTGCGATGGCATTATCCCCTATTGTTATGCTTCTTCTCTATCGGGGCTGTATTACTCTGTCGTTGTTTTTCCTTGAGTGCTGCTCGGCACAGCTTGCGGCTCGATGCCTATCCTTGATAGCGGGGGTTTTGGACAGTCTTATTTCGGTGTTTGTGTTGACCGTAATTGTGTATCTATACGAGATTGTGCTTTTTATACTTGGGGGTGTTGCAATTTTATGAGGGAAATTTTGATGCTTTTGCTCGGCTCCTTTGCCGTCACCGCCTTGGCGGGGGCTTTGTCGCACTCCGCTCTTTCTTCGTCGGTGCGAATGGCTCTTGCTACTATCACCCTTGCCGTGATTGTCCTTCCCTTGATGTCTTCGACCATGGATTTTGGCGATATTCAAATACCTGATAGTTCGGTGAGCGAGGGGGATTTTGATGGCTACATAGAGGTGAGCGAGGGTGCTTTTTGCGAGGGTATTGCTCTTGCGGTGGCTGAGGAGTTCTCGCTCTCTATAGGCGAGGTGAGAGCCGAGTGTGTGGACTTTGATTTTACCAAAATGCGGGCGGGCCAAATAAAGCTTTCGTTCTCGGGACAGGGGATTTTTGCCGATTTTCGCCTCATTGAGAGATATGTGGAGGACAACTTTACTGACGGTGGGAGGTGCTATATAGATGAGCTCTTGGAATAGTGGATTTTTAGGTTTTTTGAAGAAAAAAGGGGGCCTATGGATACTGGTGCTTGTGGTGTCGGTGGGGCTCTTTCTTCTCGTCTTTTTCTCGGGTGGCGAGCAGGTGGCGTCCGACGGGGCCACCGAAATAAGCGAGCTTTGTTCCTCGGTCGAGGGTGTGGGGGAGTGCCGAGTGATGATAACCTACGAGGGCGGCGAGCCTGTGGGTATTGTGGTGGTGTGTCGCGGTGGCGACTCGGTACAGGTAAGGCACCGTCTTTACGAGATGCTGTCCGCTCTTTATGGCATAGGGGCAAACCGAATATCGGTGGAAAAAATGAAATAAAAGTGGAATATAGAGAAAAGCCCCCTCATATCCTTAACCAGTAACAAAAACAAAGGAGATGCATACAATGAAAAACGAGAAACTGAAAAACTTCTTCTCTTCTCGAGCGGTCCGCAGCCTTGCCCTCTTGTTGGTGGTAGTGCTTGTTGGTGTGGCGGTGTTTGTCAACTACAAGCTTTTCTATGACCCTATCAAGGATATGGGCTATGGTGATGGCAATATGGACGACAACTTTGGTGGCTCGACACAGACCGGCTCGAATGCTGACGGAGAAAAAGAGGATTACTTTACCGCTACGGCACTCAATCGCCAGCAGTCAAGAGACGAGGCAATAGATGTGCTTAAGCTGGTAAGCGAGAGCGAGGAGGCAAGTGTAGAGGCAAAGGCCGAGGCTAATGCAAAGATAGCAAAGATTGCCACAGACATACAAAATGAGGCGAATATAGAAACCCTCGTAAAAGCAAAGGGCTACACCGACTGTGTGGCGATAATAGCCGAGGACTCGGTTAGTGTTATCGTTTCCTGTACTGATATGCAGGCATCCGATGCGGCACAAATCTTTGCTATTGTCTATGACACAACAGGCATAAACCCCGAAAATATCAGCATAATTACAAAGTGAGAAAAGATGAAAACCGAGATAGCGTGACACTCTAAACGGGTGTCACGCTAAACTTTAAGGCAGGGTATCACTTTTCGCAGGATATATTTTCCTTTGCGCGGTGAGTCTTTTTGAATAGGGAATCCTTTTTTTGTGTGGTAAATTTTCTTTTTTGCGGTGTGAAGCCATGTGAGTGGTTTGCCTGTTTTTGTCTTATTTTATCGGGTGATGCTGCCCCTGACTTCCAAAATGTACAAAATCAAAACTTTTCTTATAATTATTGACTATTTAGTCTTTTTGTGTTACAATAGCATATCAAAAAAATTAGTTGCAAAAGTCTCACGGCACATGCCGCGGGGACGAAGGAGAATTATGGAAAAATTAAAGGTTGGTATTGTTGGTGCAACCGGTATGGTTGGCCAGAGATTTATT
>JAZSMN010000229.1:0-1873 GCA_045535925.1 Eubacteriales bacterium | reverse complement strand
ACTACCCCAAGCAGGGCACAAACTACTTTGTAGATGCGATGTGCATTCCTAAAAACGCAAGATACCCCGATGTGGCAAAGGAGTATATCAACTTTATGCTCTCGGAAGAGCCTGCTGTGGCAAATGCACTCTACATCGGTTATGCTTCCCCCAACACACTTGTTAGGGAAAACGAGGAGTATGCCGAGGAAATGGGCGAGTACGCTATGGATATCCTCTACGGCACTTCTATTGAAGAGGCGAAGGGCACATATTCCTATGACCTCGTTTATCGCAGCCTTATCGAAACCGAGCTTGAGTACAAAAATGGCGAAAGCGCTTCTATGACTGTACAGACCTACCTCAACAACTCCTGGGAAAAGCTAAAGACCTGGAGTGCTGTGGAGCTGTGGGTGCATATTGTCAGCGGTGTTATAGTAGTCTCTGTCCTTACACTTTGCATTTACAATTTTTATATTAAGAAAAAGCGCTCGCGTTTTTATAGATACCGCGACAGAGCAATGAAAAATGGCTAAACAAAAGAGCAAGAGAGGTCTTTCCTACTCTTGCTCTTTTTTCTTTTTTAGTTTAGAATAAATTTATGTGGCGCACCACTTAAGGCAATCCCCATTATTTAAAGCCTATCAAAGTCGGGAATATATCCCTCGTCGCTGGTGCCCTCGCCCTGGATAAAGGCATTGCTTACTCCAATTCGGTCGGCATAGTCGACAAACTCCCGATACTCTGCCTGCGTCACCCTGCGGTTAAGCGGGCGCCCGAGCCCCGGGAAGGGTGTATATTGATTCATCAGGCTGTAATATACACTATTGCCAAAGGCCGAAAACAGGCGGTTAAGAGCCAATTTTCCCTCTGCAAGATGCGAGGGCAAAAGTAAAAGGCGAATAACCACTCCGCTCTTTATTATCCCCTCTTCGATAATGACCTCCGGTCTTTGTTTTACCATTTCTTCGATAGCAGAAAAGGCAATTTCGGGGTAGTTAGGTGCACACGAATATTTCTCGGAGGTTTTGCTTCTAAAATACTTGTAGTCGGGCAGATATACGTCCACAGTCCCCGATAAAAGGCGAACCGTCTCTATGTTTTCGTAAGAGCCTGTATTATACACTATAGGCAGTTTTAGTCCCATCCCACGAGCCAAGTCCACCGAATGAATAACACCTGGTACAAAGTGTGTGGGGGTGACGAAGTTTATGTTATGCGCGCCTTTTTTCTCAAGTCCAAGCATTATCTCGGCAAGCTCACTGTCACCAACCGCCTCACCCTTACCATCTCGGGAAATCTCCCTGTTTTGGCAAAATACACAGCCAAGCGAGCAACCCGAGAAAAATATAGTTCCCGAGCCACCCTCACCTGATATAATAGGCTCTTCCCACCTGTGCAAAGCCGCGCGCGCAATAACAGGTGTAGACGTGCATCGACAGTATCCGCGGCCACCGGAAAGACGGTCCACAGCGCAGTTTCTTGCACAAAGGTGACAGTTTTTATATAGCGAAAGATAGTCCATATTGGCTCCAATAAAAAAATATTGACATAGTTATTTTGTTGTGTTAAAATAGATATATAATTTTGTTTTGGAGATTTATTATGTCGGATAAAAGAACAGATTACATATCTTGGGACGAATATTTTATGGGCGTCGCTCTCTTGGCGGCAGGTCGCTCCAAGGACCCCAGCACCCAGGTCGGTGCCTGCATCGTTGACAACAGCAACCGCATAATTTCCACAGGCTACAACGGATTTCCACAGGGATGCTCGGACGATGAATTTCCCTGGAACCGCGATGGAGAGGAAGCCGAGACCAAGTACCCCTTTGTAGTACACGCAGAGCTTAATGCTGTACTCAACGCAGGTGGTAAGGCACTCGCCGGCTCTC
>JAZSMN010000146.1:0-4522 GCA_045535925.1 Eubacteriales bacterium | reverse complement strand
TCAGCTCCATCATAGGTAATAGTGATAGATGAACCAGCATAAAGTCTAACAGGGTTGGAATAATCTACAACAGCATTGCTAGAAGAAGCTTTATCGTTAGTAAAGGTTACGCCATTTTGCTCCCATACCTGTTGAGTATCGGTCAAAGAGGTACGATTATCTTTGCTTGCGAAACTTAGCTCGGCAGTGTTCTCTGCACTTGTGGTGAATACAAGCGTAGGTACTACAAGAGCGATGATGAGTACAAATGCAAGTATTCTTGTCGAAAACTTTGTTTTCATTTTCTCTTCCTTTCGTTTAATGAATTATTATTAAAATATTTTGCCATTTATATTGTAACATTTAGTTTATAATTTGTCAATAAAATTTTTGTATATTTTGACGAAAAAAGCAACAAAAAAACGACCCTACAAATACTGTTTGTTGTAGAGTCGTTACAAATCTATACCCAGGGTAGAAATCCGTCGCTATTTGACGAATATTTATAGTCGGAAAGGAAGGCAAAATCCCCCTCGGTTATGGCATACAAATCCTCGCCTATCATAACATAGTCGCCACAAATCTTGATGCTCACATCGTCAATAGTGATAGTATAGTTGGTGGCGGAGATGTTATAGTCGGTGGGGGCAGAAAGCTTGATAATTTTAGCTGATGCGAGGGTGGAAAGGAACGCGGATTTGTCACCGAGCTCTGCAGAGAGTCCCTTGCTATTCTTTAATTTAATATTTACGTCAGTAGAGTAGCCGTCAAGCTGTGTCTCCTCGCCGTCAAAAATGTCGGAAAGATAATCGCAAATATCAAAGCCCTGGCAGGGATACTTGAGAGAGCCGTCGAAGGCCGCTATATTACCCTCATAGATTTCCAGCTGCTTGCCGTCTATCTTTAGCTCGTATAGGATATCGCCGGTTTCGGTAGCCTGTTCGTCGGTATTGTATTTGATACTCGAAAGACCAGCAATCAAAACACCGTTGGCGGTGATGTCAAAGGTGATATCTTTCTTAACATCGGTCAGTATCACAGAACCGATATCGCCCTGTGTATAGCTAAAGCTTGATGAAGTGGACTCCTCGGGCTGTTGGTTGTCAACGCTTGGTTTCTGGTTATCGGCATCACAGGAAGCGAGAAGCAGCAAAGATAGAATTAAAAGCAAGGCAGCTATTTTTTTCATAGTATAGTCCTTTTTATTTTGTATAAGTTTAAAGCGCGAGGCAAAAAGCAAACAGTAATTTACATATTATAAAATAAACGCATCAAAAACTCGACACGGGGATGGTCTTTGTTAATTCGTTAGCCTGATAGGTTGCACCACATTATGTTGGTATGAAGAGAGAACATGACCTTATCTACCACCAATACACGGATGCTCTCGGGCTAAATAGGTAAATGGGATTACTTAAGTTTAATCTTCCGGACAAGGAGAGCGGCGGTGATACCGACTACGATGCCCGCAACTGTACCAGAGACAAGCAAGAACGGCAGGTAATACACAACCACATTGGTTTCAAGTAATATAGATGCCATAATTATCTGCCCGATGTTGTGCATTACGCCACCGACGACAGAAATTGCAACCTCTTTTAGAGGGGTGAGCAGCTTCAAAACAATCATAACCGCAAGGCTTAAAACAGCGCCCGCTATACTATAAGATAAACTTACTACACTACCAAATAGCAGAGAAACCATGACAACCCTGATAAGCGAAACAATAATAGCCTCTTTAATGCCGAATTTGTACAGCATAAATATAACGGCTATATTAGCGAGTCCAACCTTTACACCAGGAATAGCCACAAATGCGGGAATTCTGCTCTCTATAAATGAAAGAATAAGCGCAAAGGATATCGCAAGGGCAAGAGAGGTTAATCTTTTTAAATTATTTCTCATAACTCACCTACGATACGAAGTCCACAGAATCGTCTGCGTCACCAACTATGGTAATAGACAAACGATTTGGCAGGCAGACTATTGTCTGTCCGAGGTACTTCGCCTTTCCGATATTTTCACAAGTGTGGTCAGGACAGTTGGAGTAGGACATATAGACAAAGCCGTCCTCTATTGTCAGGGTATTGCTTCCGCCATTGAGCGAATAAACAGCATCAACCGAGAGCGGATACTTCCCTACTACTGTGCCGTCGATTTCTACCTCGGCATAGCCTCCCTCGGTCCTTGTAAGGTTGGTCACAAGGAGGATGGCAATAGAAAGCAAAAGAATAAGGGAGATAACTATTATGTCGGTGCGATGCTTTTTAATAAAGCTTTCGTTTTGACTCATAGAATTTCTCCCTTCTTTCATTATTTTGACAGGACGAGCCGTTTTTTGGCGTGATGTGCCTGTCGATTAATTTATTCAGAACAATTTTGCCCTAAATTAAGCGAATTTACACGGGACGCACGCGGCATCCCGTGTATTTTACAAATCAGAAGTGCGCGCCACAGATGAAGCTACCCTCGTGGATACAATGTACGGGGCAAACCTTAACACACTCGGCACAGCCTGTGCAAAGCGAGTAATCGATGGTCGCAAGGTTGTCAACCACGGTAATAGCACCGTGAGGACAGGTCTTCTGGCACTTCATACATCCTATACAGCCATTGGTGCAGGCCTTCCTTGTAACGGCACCCTTATCGTGGTTAGAGCATTCTACCACAACTCTGGAGGTATCGTTGATGAGGTGGATGATACCGTTGGGACATTCGCGAACACAGATGCCACAACCGATGCACTTGCGGGGGTTTACACGAGCGACGCCATTCTCGATGGTAATAGCATCCTGGGGACAAACCGCCGCACAGTCGCCATAACCAAGGCAGGCAAAATTGCACGCCTTGTCACCGCTGTAGGACATATTTGCAATACGGCAGGTCTTCTCGCCCTGGTATTCAAACTTCTTTGTAACCGCGTCGCAGGTGCCATTACAAGCAACGTAAGCCACCTTTTCAACAACGTCGGCACTCTCTACACCGAGAATCTCGGCAATCTGCTTTGCGGCACCGTCTCCACCGGGGACACAGAGATTGGTCTCGGTGGTCTTGCCCGAAGCAAGGGCATTTGCATATCCGTCACAGCCCGAATATCCACAGGCGCCACAGTTAGCACCAGGGAGGCAGTCACGAATGGCAACAGCCTTTTCGTCTTCCTTTATGCCGAAGTACTTATTTGCAACAGTCAACAGGACTGCACACACCAAGGCTATACCAAAAAGTATAGCTACGGGAATAAGAATTTCCATAACTTCTATCCTCCTTTATGCAAGCAGGTTTTCAACAACGCCGGAGAAGCCGAAGAAGGCAAGAGCGACGAGGGACGCTGCAACAAGAGTAATAGGAATACCCTTAAACGCCTTGGGGGTAGGAATGTTCTCCATTCTTGAACGAACTCCAGCGAAGAGCACCATTGCAAGAAGGAAGCCAAGACCAACACCAAGCGAGGATACCATAGACTCAAGGAAATTGTAGCCTGCGATAATGTTGTTAAGTGTGACACCAAGAACCGCACAGTTGGTGGTTATAAGGGGGAGATATACACCCAAGGACTTGTAAAGCGAGGGGATAAATCTCTTAAGAACGATCTCAACAAACTGAACAAGCGCAGCAATAACGAGAATGAACACGATAGTCTGCAAATATTCAAGCCCAAGAGGAACAAGCGCGAATGTGTAGATGGGCCAGGTAGCCGCGGTAGCACAAAGCATAACGAAGGTTACCGCAATACCCATACCTGCAGCCTGTCCAAACTTCTTGGATACGCCGAGGAAGGGACAAATTCCGAGGAACTGCTGGAGAACGTAGTTGTTAACAAGCACGCCAGCCATAAGAATAAGAATCAATTCCTTCATTATTCATTTCCCTCCTTTGCTTCGGTGGTTTCGGTGGTTGCAGGGGTTTCGCCAGCCTCGGCAGTAAGCTCGAGAAGCTCGGTGCAGCTGGTCTTGTTGCAGATGCTGCTGGAAGGACAGCCCTCACAGGAGAAGGACTTCTTCTTCACACCGCCACGGCTCTCGGTAAGCTTGTTCATAACCGCGATAACAATACCATAAACAAGGAATCCACCGGGTGCCTGTACAAGTACAGGAATAGCGAAATCCTTGAGTACGGGGATCTCAATACCGGCAAAGGCGCCAGCACCAAAGACCTCACGAATGATAGCGATAAGAAGGAGAGCAACAAGGAAGCCGATACCCATACCGACACCGTCAATAGCGGAATCGATAACGGTATTCTTTCTTGCGAACATCTCTGCTCTACCAAGAATGATGCAGTTTACTACGATCAGCGCAAGGTAAACACCAAGCATATCGTAAATAGCGGGCAGGAAGGCCTGAAGAAGCATCTGTACCGCGGTAACAAATGCCGCAATAATAACGATATAGCAAGGAATTCTTACTGTATCGGGAATGATTTTACGAAGTGCGGATATAACGATGTTGGAGCATACAAGCACCAAGGTTGCCGCGATACCCATAGAAAGGGCGGAAATAACCGACGTAGTGGTCGCAAGTGTAGGACAGGTACCAAGTATAAG
>JAZSMN010000202.1:0-24432 GCA_045535925.1 Eubacteriales bacterium | reverse complement strand
GCAAGGGTGGTTACTTCCAGTGTGGTGGCTGTGGAAAGATAAATTGCCACGGAGGAGAGAGTGTTTCTGTTTGCAAGTGGTGCAATAGCACTTGTAATATTAGCGGTACTATCGAGAGCCTTGATGTTGGCGGCGGCTTCTGATTTTTCGCTTTGATTTATACTTGTTTCTATGGGTGCGACATTCTATCTCACCCAAATCTTTATCTTGTACTTGAAATCGGACTTATAATTTGATATAATGAACTTAAAAAAGTTAAATTGTAAATCTGCAAAAATGCAGATGCTCTCAAAGAAATGTGTATAATGTGTATTTTATTTAGGAGGTAAGGGATGGCATCAAATATAACAGATGGTGGCGTTATAATGTGCAAATGTTCTAAGACTGGTAAACCTTACGGAATGACAATGGTTAAGTTTGAAAGTAGCAGCGAGGCTTATTGGGAGCATCACTGGACATTCGCTATTGATGAAAAGGCGGCAGGTCGTGAAGGATATGCTTCTATTTTTACCATCAAAGGTGACATTCGTTGGAACGAAAAATGGCCGGGGTGTCCTTACTGTGGCAAGGGAGGTTACTATCGGTGTGGTTCTTGCGGGAAAATTAATTGCCACGCAGGAGAACAATTTTCTTGTTGCCAATGGTGCAATAGCAGCGGTGAAATTAGCGGTACACTTGAGAGCCTTGATGTTGGCGGCGGATTCTAATTTAATCGCTTTGATTTATACTTGTTTTATGGGTGTGATATTTTATCGCACCCATTTTTTAATATTTATATCCTTAACTGTACTTGAAATCAGAGTTATAATTTGATATAATAAACTAAACGAAAAGAAAAGGAGAACGGTATGGACAGAATGTCAACCCTTGAAACTATCAGTGGTACAGTAGAAGAGATTGTTTATAAAAACGAAACCAATGACTATACCGTTTTCCAAATTTCGGTTGATGACGAACTTGTAACAGCGGTGGGAGAAATCCCGATGCTCACTGAGGGGGAGAGGGTAGTGCTTTATGGTACTTGGACTTTCCACAAGGAGTTTGGTAAACAGTTTGTCTTATCAAAGCATGAGAAGTATTTGCCTGATGAAATTGACGGCATAATTCAATATTTGTCAAGCCGCTCTGTAAAAGGAGTAGGCCCCGTCACCGCGCTAAAAATAGTAAACAGATTTGGTCTTGATACCTTTAATATAATCGAGAACCACCCCGAGTGGCTTGCGGATATTCCCGGAATTACGCTAAAAAAAGCGGCAACAATTTCCGCGTCCTTCCGTGAGCAAGCAGGTTTTAGAAATGTAATGATGTTCTTTAAGGACTATGCCTCGTTGGGTGAAATATCAAAAATGTATAAGAAGCTGGGTGGCGACACAATAGGTATAGTTAAGGAAAATCCTTATATCCTATGCGACACCGAGTATGGCATTTCTTTTGAAACCGCTGACAAAATAGCAATGTCCTTGGGGCATAATATGATGTCAAAAAATCGTATATTCACAGGCCTTGAATACATACTTTCTTACAACGGAGTTACCAACGGGCACACCTGCCTTCCAGAGGAAAAACTGCTTTCTGCCACGGCACAAATGCTTAATATTGAAAAAACGGCAGTTTCTCAAACCCTCGAAGAACTAATTGTAGAGGAGGCTATTGCCTCTTACCAAACCGAAAATGATAGACTTATTATGAGTTCTACCACCGACGAAAACGAGAGATTTGTCGCCGCTAAAATCAGAAGCATGTGTAGTGATTTATCCACCTTTAGCCAGTATGATATTTCCTCGATGATAGAAGAGGTCGAGGCATATATGGGTATCGAGTATGCACACTTGCAGAGGCTGGCGCTGTTCCGTGCCCTTGAAAATGGTGTTAGCATTTTAACCGGTGGACCCGGTACCGGTAAGACTACTGTCGTTCGTGCGATGATTACCCTGTTTAACGGTATTGGTCGAAAGGTTGTCTTGTGTGCACCCACCGGTCGCGCGGCAAAGCGACTTAGCGAGGCGACAGGCCACGAGGCGAAGACTATTCACCGACTTTTGGAAATGGAAAGACGAGGCGGCTTTGAAACCGTCTTTAACCGCGATAGTCGAAACCCCTTGGACGAGGATGTGGTTATTGCAGACGAGGCCTCGATGATTGACCTCTCTTTGATTACCGCACTTCTTCGTGCTATGAAGAGGGGCGCGCGTCTTATCCTCATAGGCGACTCTGACCAGCTACCAAGTGTGGGGGCTGGAAATGTGCTTGCCGATTTTATCGCCTCTGGTGTTATTAGCACGGTTTGTCTTAAAGAAATATTCCGTCAGTCGGAAAAAAGCCTTATAATCAGTAATGCCCACCGTATTAATGCGGGTATTACTCCTTTGCTTGGTATCACAGACAACGATTTCTTCTTTGTAAATCGTGAGGACGAGAGGTTGATACCTTCTACCATTTCCTCCTTGATTACCGAGAGATTACCAAGAAGCTACGGCAGAGATTTTTCCTCGCAAATACAGGTTATCTCTCCCTCGAGAAAGGGGCCTGGCGGTGTTGAAACACTTAATATGGAATTACAGGCGAGAATAAACCCGCCTGGTAAGTTTAAGCGAGAAAAAGCCGCCCACGGTACAATCTTCCGTGAGGGAGACAAGGTTATGCAAAACACCAACAACTATGAGTTGCGTTGGGAAAAGGCGGGATATGAGGGAATTGGCATTTTCAATGGTGACGTGGGAGTTGTCGAACGCATCGACCCAAGCGAAGAGAAGATGCTTATCCTGTTTGATGAGAGAAGGGTGGAATATCCCTTTGAAAATCTTGAAGAGCTTGAACTCGCCTACGCGATAACAGTACACAAGAGTCAGGGTAGTGAATATCCTGTTGTTATAATTCCGATGTACTATTGCGCACCGATGCTTTTGACAAGAAATCTGCTTTATACAGCCGTCACTCGTGCCAAGAAAATGGTTATATTAGTCGGTAGGGCAGATATCCCCGGTAGAATGGTGCAAAACAATCGTGAAACCTTGCGATACACCACTCTTGCAGAGCGCCTGGCGGAAAACTAAATATTTTACTAAAACTATTGCAATTTCTGTAAAAACATAGTATAATTATCTGTACTGCACAAATAATCACGAAAGGAGATACGGATGGTTACAAAAATCGGCTTGGATCTTGGATATGCTAACATAACCATCAGCGACGAGCGAAGCGGCATTTTCAGAGAGCCCTCGGTTGCCTTGGTTTATAAAAATCCACAAAGCGGTATGCCCCGTATCATTTCGGTTGGTTCGGATGCGGTAAGCAGGGATTGTGGCGACAAGAATGGGGAAGAGGGTATTCTCATTCGCCCGTTCAAGAACGGATTGCTATTTGACCACGCCTTGACAAATGAGATTATCGGTTGTGCCCTAAAGGCGGTTAGCCGTAAGGATAAGATTAGATGCATCCTTGCTGTGCCTGCTGATATTTTGCCTAAACAGGAAAAAGATCTCTTTGATATGGTTGCTTCTTTGGGTGTAGAACAGGTTGTATCTGTTTCCCGCGCAGTTGCCGCTTTGGTTGGCGCAGGATATTCTCCTGCTATGAGCGCTGTATCTGTTAATATCGGTGCCTTGTCGACAGAAATTTCGGTTACCAACAATGGAGCATTGATTTATAACAAGCGACATCAAATTGGTGGTGAGGATTTCGATAAGGCTGTCAAGCAGTTTATATTTGAGCAAGGCGACGTAAATATATCTCTTGTAGTCGCCAGAGCTATAAAAGAGCGTTTGGGTGCTGTCTGGGAGGGCAGACCTAACGACAGTATTGATATAGAGGGAACGTTGTCCTTGACAGGAAATAGGCTTAAGATGAGTGTTTCCACCGAGGACATAGTCGGGGTGTTTGAGCCGGCTCTTCGCTTGCTTATTAATGCAATTATCGACGCGTTGAAGAAGATTCCCGATGATGCACTTGAAGAGGTGTTTAAGAATGGAATTATTTTAAGCGGTGGTGGGGCAGAAATTTTCGGTCTTGATAAACTTATATCCAAGGTTCTTGGTGTTGAGGTTAAGATACCGAAGGATCCTATCGATTGCGTGGCAAGAGGCCTGTCTATAATAAACAGCTTCCTACCTATAAAGCTTAAAGAGAACAAGCAGAACATAACCAGCAAGGTAGCACAATATTACAAAAGCACAAAAAAATAAATTATTTTGAAAAAATAAAGGATGGACAAAAAAATGAAAAACACAACTGCAGCAAAATTGTTGGCGGGCATACTCGTTGCCCTTATGATTTTCGGAGTTGTAGCGGGAGCTCTTGTACTTTTCATCTAATTGAATAAGCACACCGTTTATATGCACCCTTTGAGCAAATGGCTCTCGGGGTGCATTTTTCTTTATGCGGCATTTTTTCGCCAATTTAAGGCAAGAAGAAATAGATGACTAATTAACGGGTAAAATTTTATACGCGTCTTAAAGGCGAAAAAAACGGCTCTGGCGCCCTTAATATAAGAGTGTTGTATACAAAGGTGGGTTTTTACTCATACGTCGAGCAAGAAAGAAAAACGCTTACTGTAAAATCAAGTTTAAGCCCAGCATAGTCAGGATGGAAAAAAAGGTAGATTAGAGCAAAGCATTGGCAGTGTAGAGATAGAGTATAGATAACGAAGTAGGGCAGGGAAGGGGTATAACGAGAGAAGGAATATAGTATAAACCAATATGCCCAAGCTGATAAAATAGCATTCTAAAAAAAATAAAATTTCAAATTGCCGAAAGATAGGATTATGGTGTTTAAACGCGGAGCGCAGCTTCAGAAATTCAAAATATACAAATTCGATAAAGAGATTTTTGCTGTTAGTTAGTGTTGAAAACACGATTATACACCCCTAAATTCTGTTGATAATTTTCAACACAAAAACTACACAATTCCGATATGAAAGCCAAAAACGAGCAAAAACAGGCTTTAAACGGCGTTTTTTGACCTAAAAATGCCGTTTTTTCTCACAACGGAATTGTGTAGAGTTATAAAAACTAGTCGATTTTTTGAGGACGGAAAAATATATTTTTTGTTTTCTTTGTTGATATTGTTTAAAACCTGAAAGTTATAAAAAGCAAAAAAAGAGAGAACCAAAGTAGCACAGATATCCACAAAAAAGCAACTAGCTTTAATGGAAAATATCGGTTACTTGATTCTCTCTTTTTAAAAATTTACGGCGAAAGATTATTTATTTCTTTTGATAAATGTGAAAATTTCGTCATACTCATCGAGGGACTCTGCAACGTTCTTGCTCTCGGTTTGGGGAGCGGGTGCGGGTGCAGGAGTAGGCTTACTCATAGGAACCTCGAAGGTAATAGGCTCGATAGTTGTAGGAGTGTATTTAGGCTCCTCGATGGGATGAGCCTCGGGCTGATATGTGGTCTGCTCCTCGGCTACGGAGGTTGCTATAACTACCTCGGGTATAATAGTAGTCTGGGGTTTAGTCTCAAGTTGAGGTGCAGTAGCAGGGATGGTGGGAATGGTTATAGTCTCATTTTTTGCATTCTCAAATCCTGTTGCTATAATAGTCACCTTGATTTCGTCCTTGAGGTTAGGGTCAAAGGCAGCGCCCCAAATAATTGTTGCATCAGGGTGAGCTTCATCGTGAATCATACGAGATGCTATCTCAACCTCTTCAAGGGTTATATCATCGGATGCGGTAATGCTAACAAGTACACCCATAGCACCGGATATGCTGGTTTCTAGCAGGGGGGAGGATATTGCTGCCATAGCGGCAAGCTGTGCCTTATCCGCACCCTTAGCAGAGCCAACACCCATATGAGCATAGCCTGCATTCTTCATAATTGTTGTAACATCAGCAAAGTCGAGGTTTACAAAACCAGGAACATTGATAAGCTCGGATATAGACTGTACACCACGGCGAAGAACATCGTCTGCTATCTCAAATGCGTTTGCAAGAGTGATGCGAGTATCCTCGACCTGCTTCAATCTCTCGTTGGGTATAACGATAAGAGAGTCTACATACTTGGAGAGCTCTGCTATGCCTTTCTCTGCCTGGTCATATCTCTTGTGACCCTCAAAGCTAAAGGGCTTGGTTACTATTGCTACGGTGAGGATATCCAGTTCTTTTGCCGCCTTTGCTATGACAGGAGCGGCACCGGTACCAGTACCACCACCCATACCTGCGGTGATGAATACCATATCTGCATCCGAGAGAATTGCCTTGATTTCTTCAATGGATTCTTCCGCGCTGCGTCTACCAACCTCGGGGATTGCGCCTGCGCCCTTACCTCTTGTTACCTTGTCACCGATAACGAGCTTTCTTGCCGCACAGGAGGAGTCGAGAACCTGGCTATCTGTATTGATAGCGACAAATTCTACACCGCGAATATTGGTGGATATCATACGGTTTACTGCGTTGTTTCCGCCACCGCTAACGCCGATTACTTTTATATTTATTTCGTTTTCGTAGGTCTGCTCAAAGTCGAATTCCATTCTGCTGGTGTCCATTATGTCAAATCCTCCGGTCAATTTATAAAATATTTATATATTAATTATACTATTTTTACAACAAAAGTCAAGAAAATATTAAAATATTTTAGATATTTTAAGCACATTTTGGAAAATGGAAGATAAAACGAGGCAGAATTTACACCGTATCGATAGCAGTTTTGATAGCCGATTCTATGAGAGAGGAGCTGTTATTGTTGATGGTTTTTGCTATTCTTCGTTTGAGCCTGTATAGGAGCTGCTTGTTGTTTATAAGCTCTTTTACCTCTTTTATTAGCCTGTCACTATCAAGGGCGCTCTCCTCAATCATTATTGCCGCCCCCATATCTACCAATGACTTTGCGTTCTTTAGCTGATGATTTTCGCTCACGTTTGGCGAGGGGACCAGGATTGCGCCTACTCCTGATGCGGCAAGCTCGGATAGTGTAATTGCACCGCTTCTTGTAATAGCAAGGTCGCAGGCGCGCATATATAATGGCATATTCTCTATAAATGGTAGTATTTTACACCCAGCCTCGCCCCTGACGAGAGAGGGGTGCTTTTTCTTTATTTCTTCATAATGATTTTTTCCGCTTGCGTGGAAGTGCCGTATCTTTTCTCTTGGCTTTGAAAACTCTTCCATCATTGCTATTATGGCATCGTTAATAGAGGACGAGCCGAGGCTACCTCCAAAGGATAATATCATTATTTCATCATCCTTGATTCCAAGCATCCTCCTCGCGCTCTCGCGCGTGTATAATTTAAACCCGCGCCTTAACGGTGTTCCTGTTAGTATTGTGTTGTTTGCCTTGGGTAGATAAGAAAGCGCGGCCTCATAGTTTAGCATTACTCCTGTACACCTGTGGGCGAGCATTCTTGTGACCATACCTGGATAGGCATTAGACTCGTGTAAAAGCGTTGGGATTTTTAGTTCTATTGCAGAAGACAGCATAGGCCAGCATACATAACCGCCTGTACCTATAACTATATCGGGTTTTATCCACTGTAGGAGCTTCTTTGAATATGCCTTTGCTCTTACAGCCTTTAGGATAGATGACAGATTTTTTAACGACAGCGACCGTGATATCCCCGAGACATCAAGAAGGAACAATTCCTTTTTCGTGTTTTCGTAGGCTGTGTTTTCTTTTCCACCACTGCGCCCGACAAAAATTATCTCGCTATCTTTGTAGGCGGATTCTATAACCTCGGATATTGCTATGGCAGGATATACGTGCCCACCTGTGCCACCTCCACAAATTATCGCCTTCATCCTCTTCCTCCTTGTTTTGTTACTGCATACTCCTCGCCCTTTGAAATCGACAGCATTATTCCCATCTCAAAAAACAACATTAATAGTGACGAGCCACCATAGCTGAAAAAGGGCAGAGATATGCCCGTGTTTGGTATGGTGTTGGTAACCACCGCAATATTGAGTAGTGTTTGCACGGCTATTTTTGTTGTAATTCCAAGCGAGGCGAGTCTTGAAAAGCTGTTTTTTTGCTTAAGTGCTATTTTGTAGCCTCGGAAGATAAGCATAGCAAAAAGAATTACTGCAGCAAAAGCCCCCACAAAGCCCAGTTCCTCGCACAAAATAGCAAATATCATATCATTTGCAGGCTCGGCAACATAGCAATATTTTAGCTCACCTTGTCCAAGACCCTTGCCGAAAAATCCTCCCGAGCCTATTGCCATAAGCCCTTGAAGTGTTTGCCACCCACCCGTCAACTTGTACTTTTCCGGGTCGAGCCAGACGGTGATTCTGTCCTTGGTATAGTCGGTAAATAGTGCTATGTAGCTCACCCCCGCGACTCCTAAAGACATAAGAGCGCCAAGATATTTCAAATCCGCACCTGACAGTACTATTAAAATTACACCAATAACACCGAGGATAATAATACAGGACAGGTGGTGCTGGAGCATAACGAGAAGTATAGGGCACAGCATAATGGCAAAGGGGATAAGTGTGCCGTATATAAGACTGTGCCAGCGCTTGTTTTTTACAGTGATATTTTCCGCATCCGAGAAATACCTTGCCATCATCAAAACCATAGTTAGCTTGGCTATCTCGGAGGGCTGTATTGTTATAGGACCTAAAGAAATCCACCGTTGTGCACCGTTGCCGACCATTCCGATTAAGAGTGTTAATACAAGAAGCACCAGGGTTAAGACATAAAGCGCTGGAGTTAATTTTTTAAGCCTCGATGGGGTTATTTTTGCCGCAAAGAACATAATTACAAAGCCAAGGGAGAGCCAAATAACCTGACGCTTTACAAAATAAAACGCATCATCATATCTAACCGAGGCAAAAGGATACCCTGATGTAAAAACCATAATAGTGCCATAAATCGAAAGCGCTATAACCAAAACTAAAAATACAAGGTCAGGGGAAAACTGTCTTTTGCTTTTCTCTCTCTTTAATATATCCTTAAGTGAAAAAACTCGGCCGCTCATTAGGGCAAATAGAGTATATATGCTGATATGCTCGTGAGGAAGGTTATTATCATTCCCACGATACAAATACGGTTTTCACTCCACCCGCACCTTTCAAAATGGTGGTGCAAGGGTGCCATCTTAAATAGCCTCTTTTTTGTCATTTTATAAACTATGACCTGCAAAACCACGCTTACCCCCTCTATTACATAAACACTACCAATAGTGATTGAGAGGATGGGATTGCCAAGAGAAAAAATGCTCGACACAACCAAAGAGCCGAGGAATAGAGAGCCCGTGTCGCCCATAAAAATCTTTGCAGGGTGTAGATTGAATATCAAAAAGCCTAAAGTCGCGCCGATAATAGAGCTACCAATAAGCGAAACCTCTGGCGAAACAGTCGAGCTTATATAAAACAATGATATCCCTATCGAGAATGCAACGGAACCAGCAAGTCCGTCAATACCGTCGGTAAGGTTTGCGCAGTTGGTAATTCCAAGCAATAAAAATAAACCAACAGGATAGTATAGCCACCCTATATCAAACTCGCCAAAGGAAAAGTAGAGAACAGTGGCATCCTCTATAAAAATTGTCCGTCCAACCAAAAATAATATACCCACCAGGGACTGAAGGAGTATTTTTTGTAAAGCCGTCAAGCCTTTGTTTTCTCGCTTTTTGAGTTTGGATACATCATCAATTACACCGATAAGCGAGTTTAATACCGAAAAGCCAAGGCAAAGGTATAGCGAAGCAACCCTCTCGCTTTTCATATCAAAAAACAGGGGTAGGCTTGCTACTACAAGAGAGAGGCTAACTCCAATAAGAAAGGCAAGACCACCCATGGTAGGTGTCCCCGATTTTGAAAGGTGCCACCTGGGTCCACCTTCATATATAGGTTGTTTTGCTCCTGCCTTTAGTATTGGAATAAGTATCTTTTCGCAAAGTGTGGTAATCGAAAATGTTAGGGCAAAGGTTAAAACATATAGTGGAAAGTATTTGTCAATCATATTTTTTTATTTCCTCCAACAAAAGCGATACTCTCTTTATATCTACCGAGTGCGATGCCTTCATCAAAATGCTTTCATCCCTGCCACAGTTTTTATAGATATCATATGCGGTTTTTTCTGGGGCGGAAAGGTCAGGATTTATGAAGATTTTGTTTTTGTCATACCCCTCGCTTATAGCCCCCTCGGCTACAGCATATGCAAAATTTCCAAAGAGAAATAAGTGGCAAGGCTGAAAGGCGGCGATACTTTTGCCGAGGTCGCGGTGGATTTGTTCCGAGTAGTCGCCAAGCTCAAGTATATCACCAAGCAGGGCGGATACATTTCCGTGGCACGACGAAACGAGCATTTTCAGGTCGGATATCACCGATTCCGGCGAGGAATTATAGCTGTCATCATAAAACTTAAAACCACCATAGCTTACAAAACTGCCGCGGGAAGAAACAGGCGATAGCCAACATACAGCCTCGCGAATTTTGTTTTCTTTTAAAGAGCATAAACATCCAATTGCAATAGCGAAATAGACAGATTCCTTAATATGCGCCAATGATGCTGGAATATTTATGTCTTCAATTCTTCCTCCGGGGAGGTAAAGTGTTACACCACCCGAGTGTTCTCTAAAATAAAAGTCGGCGGTTTCATCAAATGCCGAGAGAGTCTTTTTGCCTCTAACACAAGATAATAGCGGCTCATTATGGGGACAAAGCACCACACCGTTTGTAATTCCGTCACATATCTCGGATTTTGCAAGGGCGATTTGCTCCCTTGAGCCAAGCATACCAATATGTGAGAAGCCGATGTTTGTTATCACACCTATGCTTGGTGAGAGCATTTTAGACATATCGCTTATTTCCCCCGGGGCATTCATTCCCATTTCCACCACCAGAGCCTCGCTATCGGTGGGTGCTGTAAGCAGGGTATGGCAAAGGCCAAGGCTGTTGTTATAATTGTGCTTTGTTGCGTGGGTTTTTATGCTTGAAGAGAGTATAAATTTGGTAAATTCTTTTACTGAGGTTTTCCCCACACTTCCGGTGATGGCAATTCTATGCCGAAGAGCACTACATTTTGATAGGTGAAATATAGCAAGGCGCATGAGCGCATCAAGTCCGTTATCTACTTGTATCTGGCTGCCGTCTTTTTGCGAGAGCGCTATTGCTCCCCGGCTTTTTGCCTCCTCTACAAAATCCTCGCCGTTATAATTTTTTCCGCATAGCGGGAAAAACAGGTCCCCGGGGTATAGCTCTCTTGTATCGGTAGAAATGTATTCGATAATTCTATTATCTATATTTCGCCCCTTACCACCTATGGCAAAAAGAATTTGGGCAAGAGTGTATCTATTCGTAAGTTTAATTCGCATTTTTTCTATCCCTTAGTGCCTCGGTTATAACCCCTCGCTCGTCAAAGGGGTGAATGCCACTGCCATCGATAATATACTCCTCGTGTCCTTTGCCAACTACCGCGATAATATCGTTTTTTTCTGCACTCATAATAGCATATCTAATTGCTAGGGCTCTATCGGTTATCACACTTACAGAGTCGCGCTCTTCGATGCCACATAGGATTTGTCCTGCTATTTCATCAAAGCTTTCGCCTCTATTATTGTCCTCGGTTATTATCACATTGTCGGATAGTTCTCGGGCGATTTTACCCATTTGCGGCCGCTTTTCTTTATCTCTTTCACCACCACAACCAAACACGGTTGTTATCTTCTGCCTTGCATTTTTGCTGGAATTTAGTGCTTTTAGCAGGCTTTGAAGCGCTAAAGGTGTATGGGCATAGTCTATAACCACTGTCAGCTCGTCATAGATGCATTCCATGCGCCCCTTTACACCGTCAATAAAGTTTATTGCCTGTTTTACAAGTGTGGGTTTTATACCGAGGTGTATGCAGCATTTAATTGCAAAGAGCGAATTGTAAATATTAAATGCACCGGGGAGCTTGAGGTCAACACCAAAAATGAGTCCATCTTCTCGGTAATAAAACGAGCTACCTTTAAGCCCCCTTTGGCAAATATCGGTGGCATAGACATCGCCATGCCACATTATTCCAACACCACATTTATCGCATTCAGCCTTTTCATATACCTCCTTTACCCACTCGTCATCTATATTGAATATTCCGTATTTCGCCATATTAAACAGCCTCGCTTTTACCATTTGATATTCTTTCATATCCTTATGGAAATCACGGTGCTCCTCGGATAGGTTTGTAAATATTCCAACCTCAAAGGGGATGGGCGACACCTTGCCGAGGGCTATCGAGTGGCTCGACACCTCCATAACAATGTATTGGCAGCCCTCCTTTTGCATTTGACTTATGTACCTATACAAATCCTTTGGGTCTGGGGTAGTCATAGAATAATATCTGTCTGTATAAATTCGCTCGTTGGTTTTAATTATTCCTGTTCCAATTAGACCAACCCTTAGATTGTTATATGATAATACCCCAAAAATCATTTCTGCCGTGGTGCTTTTTCCACTTGTGCCTGTTACACCTATGATTTTTATTGTGTTATACTCGATTTTGTAACTAAGGCTGTAAGCAATAGATAGGCATTCTCTTGTACTCTCGGTTTTTATTACTGGAATATCGCCAAATGTCCTCTCATCGGCAAAATCTGTAATTATGGCATACGGGGGAGAGGTTACCTTAACCTCTCTTTTTTCACCGCCCGAAAGTGGTGTGATAAACAAAAGGCTATCACTATCCGTGCCTTCTCCCACCTCGCAAATCTTTAGAGGCTTGTTCAGGTCAAGTGTCAATGGAATTACTAATTTTGTTTTATCTTTTAATTCATTTAAGTCTATATACATAAAAACTCCTTAATCCTCGTGAAAAACAATTTGGGCACATACTCGTATTACCTCTCCACAGGATACTATCTCGTTTGCCGCCCTTGATTGAGATACTATAATTAGTCTATCGCTATAATTTAGGTCAAAAACTCCGTCTATTTCCAGCGATATCCCGCTTTCTTTTGCCAGACTCATAGCCTCGGAGAGTGTCTTGCCTGTCATCTGTGGCACAATAGCCTTTGGTTTATCTTCCCCCGAGGTATAGAGGTAAACCACAGAGGTAAGTGGGTATATATCAATATTTGCATTCGGTGTTTGTTCAAGGACTACCTGACCATTTCCAACTACTATATATTTAATTCCAAGGGCTTTTAATTCCTTTGTAGCGGCATTAATATTCATACCAACATAGCTTTTAAGAGTTGTTACAGGCTTTTCTTCCTTCGCTGGATAGTCGAGATAGGGAAGAATGTTCTCAAAAAGCATAGAAATATATGGTGCGGCAACAGTCGAGCCGTACTTTACCTGGCTTTGCGGCTCGTCGACTACGATAATAGCAACAATTCCGCTATCGTTTATAGGAGCATAGGCAACCGTAGAGGCTATACGAAGATAGGAGTTTCCGTTTTCGTCAAGAATATCAAACTTTTCACTCGTTCCTGTTTTTGCGGCAACCTCATATCCGAAAACATAGGCGTTTTTAGCACCACCATCACCGCTTACACCTTCTTCGAGGGCAATGGAAACCTCTTTTGCGGTTTGCTCACTAATAACCCTTCTTTTAACTACGGTTTCGTGCTCTTGTACAATGTTGCCCTCCGCGTCGACAATTCGCTCTACCAGGTATGGCTCTACCAAGAGGCCGCCATTTGCTACCGCCGCCACCGCGGTTAGCTGTGCTATTATCGAAACCTTAAATCTCTGACCAAAGGATATGGTAGCAAGCTCAGTGCTACCTATATTTTCGGGCTTGTGGAATATTCCGCTCGCTTCGCTTGGCAGGTCTATTCCTGTCTTTTCAAGATAGCCAAAGGTCTTTATGTATTCATAGAAGACGTCGCTACCCATGCGCTCGGCGATAGTCATCATAGTGGGGTTGCAGGAGTTTTGCAAGCCGTATGCCAGGTCAAAGCCCGAGCCGTGTCCCTGCCTCTTATGGCATTTTATTCGCCAGCCACCGACCGATAAATAGCCAGAGCAAGAGAAGGTGTCGCTCATATCGGCTGCTCCGCTGTCAATTGCGCTTGATACGGTTACAATCTTAAAGGTTGAGCCAGGCTCATATATTTCGCTTACCGCCTTGTTTGACCACATAATTTCCATAAGCTGGCGCTTAAATGCGGCATATTCTTCGCTGTTTTCCTCATATCCGGATGCCAACAACATCGACATAGAAACATCATCGAGGGTAAATGGGTCGTTTGGGTCAAAAGGGGAGGAGGTTGCCATACCCAAAATCGCACCGGTGCTGCTATCCATAACTATCCCGGTTACTCTGTTTGTCACACTGTGCTTTTCTCTAATTAACTCGATGATGCTTTCAAGCTCGGTTTGTATGTATGTGTCGATGGTTGTGATTATACTGTTTCCGTCGACTGGCTCCACATAGTCGGCATACTCGCCGGGCAGAGCATTGCCGCCCGCGTCCTTTGCGTACAGATAATAGCCGTCTGTACCCGACAAAATGTCGTTATACGAGTATTCAAGACCGTATAGCCCCTGATTGTCACTTCCTGTAAAACCAAGCACGTGCGCCGCAAGTGTCCCTTCTGGATATACTCTTTCGCTCTGCGCCTCGGTGAATAGTATTCCATCAAGCGACTTTTCGCTTATAAGCGATAGCACCTGCTCGTATTCTTCCTCGTTGATATCTCGCTTTATAGTTAAATCAAGTGTGTTTGCACTCGATATCTTTTCAACAAGCTCTTTTCTATCCAGATTAAAGATGCTCGACAGCCCCTCGGCAAGGTTGTCTATTATAGTGTCTCCATCGGTTGCGACTCGTTCTTTTAGTGCCTTGGGGGAGATAAATACGCGCCAACAGGTCTTGTTAGTCGAGAGAATATTCATATATCTATCGTAGATATTTCCTCGCTCGGCTTTTATAGAGGAGGTTGTTGTGATTTGGTCAAAGGCCTTGTCGCGAAAATGCTCGTACAGCAGTACATCAAGCCTGAATATATTGACAAGTAGAAATGAGGCAAAGAGCAAAAAGGCAATTAGGACATACATCGCTCTCTTTGTGGTCTTGTTTTTGGTGTTTGTGAGGTTGCTTTTAAACATAATTTTTCCCTAAATAAAAAATATAGCGATAACCAAAGATGGTTATCGCTATATTGTATGCAGCTTGTTTTCTTATTATATCAATATAAAAAAGATTTTACACCATTATAAAATGATATGCAAATAATAAAAGTCCGTGCAAAAGATAGCACGAACTTTATAAAATTTAGTTATTGTTAGTTTCTGTGATTATATCCTCGTATTCTTCTGCCTCGAGTGTGCTCTCGGTAGAAACATAGGATGACTCCTCATTGTTTGATAAAACAGGGGTGCTTATATTATTGCCAAGAAGGGCAAATATTCCACAGGACAAAACGAGTGCGCAGGCTGCCACCGAGGACAGAAGGGCAGAGAAAGAGGTGCGAAGAGGGAAGCTCTTTATCGTGCTATCCTTTTTGGGGCAATCCTTGAGGGTAAGCTTGTCGGATACATAGTCAACAAGCGAGGTTATTACACTGCGCTCATAGGTGGGCTTGGTGGCAGGGAGAGAAGAATTGGCTTTTCTTCTGCCTGCTTTTGCAAGAAGGTAATCCGCGATAGTGCACTCTGCACCATCGTGAATAACGGTGTAACTATTTTTAAGGTTTGTATATAGAGCGGCATAAGGGTTAGTTATCGTAGTCATTTTTCTTTCTCCTTGTTTTTTCTTAAATTTTCTCGGCTATCCTCAACTTCGCACTTCTTGCGCGAGGATTTTCGAGAAGCTCCTCCTCTGTGGGGAGGACTGGTTTTTTAGAGATTTCTTTAATCAAAGGTCTTTTTCCACATACGCAAATCGGGAAATCTCTCGGACAAGTGCATCCAACCGACAGGGACTTGTAGGTTTGCTTTACTATTCTATCCTCAAGCGAGTGGAAGGAAATTATTGCTATTCTACCAGAGGTAGCGAGGCGCCTTGCCGCACTTTCAATAACGGGCTTGATAGCATCAAGCTCACCATTGACCTCTATTCTAATTGCTTGGAAGCTTCTTTTTGCGGGGTGAGGGCCGTCTGCTCTTGCAGCAGGGGGAATGGCACTCTTTATAACCTCTGTGAGCTCGCCTGTTGTGCGAATTGGGGAAATAGCGCGCTGTCTACAAATCATAGAGGCAATTCTTGGTGCAAATCTTTCCTCGCCATACTCAAAGAGTATTCTTTTTATATCCGCCTCGGAATATTCGTTTACAACATTAAAAGCGGAAAGGGGAGCGTCGGTGTCCATTCTCATATCGAGTGGCGCATCGTGCATATAGCTAAAGCCTCTCTCTGGTACATCAAACTGGTGCGAGCTACAACCAAGGTCGGCAAGCACACCGCCAAGGTTGGTGATATTCATATCGGCAAGAACCGTATCCAAAGAGGAGAAGTTCTCGTTTACAAATGTGACACGGTCCAGGTAGTCTCTTAAACGCTCTGTTGCCGCCGCAATAGCATTCTTGTCTCTGTCAAAGCAGATGAGTCGGGAATTAGGACCCATTGCCTTTGCTATTTCCAGCGAGTGACCACCGCCACCTGCGGTACAGTCAACATAGGTAAAGCCGTCTCTTATGTTAAGCGCGTCTATACATTCATATAAAAGTACTGACTTGTGAGAAAACTCGAAGTCTGACATTTAACTTTCCTTTCCTATGAAGATTAAAGACCCCTAGAGATCATAAACTCCTTCATAGCACCAATCTTGCTCTTTCTTTCGCTTTCTCTTTCGAGCCAGGTTTCCTCAGCCCAAATTCTTATCTGTCGACCAACACCGACGAAAACGATATTTTTAGTAATGCCGGCATACTCTGCCAGCTCCTCATCAAGAATTATTCTTCCGCTTGCATCAGGGGTGCACTTTTGTGCCGAGCCCAAGAGATGCTCTTGGATATCCATAGCCTCGGATTCGGGGAGGCGCTGGATTTTATCAACAAATTCAGCCCAATCTTCTGCGGTGTATATGGAGAGATAAGGGTCGAATTTCTTGGTAATGTAGAATTCGTCGCCAAGTTCTTCGCGGAACTTCGAGGGGATAAATACGCGCTTCTTTGCATCAAGCGAGTGTGTATAGTGGCTTACAAACGACATCCTCATATCTCCTTTCATCAGATTTTTTCAAAAAGGCTACCAATTTGTATGCTTTATGGGGAAACGGTGGCAATTTAATGGTATTTTGCTTCACTTTGCTCCACTTTGCCCCACTTTGATACCATTATAATATATATGTAGGAAAAAATCAATAGGTTTTGCAAAAAAAGTTAATTTTTTTGAATAAAGTTTAATTAAAATTAGAAAAGCCCTTCACATAAGGATTTTTTTGTGTTAAAATAACTATACAGGTTAAAAGACAGGTCAAAAAAGACGATATATAAAGGTGAAATTATGCTATCTTTCTTTAAGAAATTGTTTGGAATAGGAGAAAATCCCGAGAGCTATTCCTACAGACTCGCAAGGGCAAAGGAGCTACACGGTCAGCCCGTGCAGTATGTTACCGAGCGTATTGATAACAACGAGGACGTAATAGGCAGGGGCGGTGCTCTTGCAATACATAACGATACCTTTATTATTGACTCCTCAGGAGACAGAATTTTTGTCTGCGAAATAAAGCATTTACAGACAAGCTGGCTTATGAGTGGCAACGGTGTAATTATAACCGGCCCTAACCTGCTTGAGGATGGCAAGGTGAGAACTGTTACCGTCCATTTCGTATATCATAGGAAGTAATATATGAGCAGTTTAGGTAATAAAACGGTAGCACTTATCCTCGCGGGTGGTAGCGGCAGCCGTATGAAAAGCGATACAACAAAGCAGAGAATGACTCTCTGTGGCTCGTCTATCCTTTGGCATAGTGTCAAGGCATTTGATATGTGCGAGGATATTTCCTCGATTATCGTTGTTGTGCGCGAGGATGAGATAGAGTTTGCAGAGGGCGAACTTCAAAAAGGGATAAAAAAGCCTACAAAAATAGTAGTCGGGGGAAATTGCAGGGCAGAATCTGCTCTTCGCGGCTTCTTGTCCGTTCCTGACGACACAGATTTTGTGGCAATTCACGATGCGGCGAGGTGTCTTGTTAAGCCCGAGGATATCTCCCTGGTGGTTAGGGCGGCATACCAAAATGGTGCGGCTACCGCTGTTAGTGCTGTATACGATACCTTAAAAGCAGTCGACAAGGACGGCTTTATTAGTGGCACAATAGACAGGCAAATGGTTAAAAGAGCAATGACACCCCAGGTGTTTAATACCGATATGTATAAGAGAGCCTTGGTAGAGTGTCCTGACCTCTCGGTTATAACCGATGATAATATGCTTGTCGAGGTCATAGGCGCGCCTATAAAATGCGTTGAGGTTTCGGCTGATAATATCAAGATTACCGATACCTTTGACCTTGAATATGCCAAAATTTTGCTTGGTGGGGAGAGAAAATAAGATGTGCAACTTTAGAATTGGGCACGGATATGATGTCCACAGGCTAACCGAGGGGCGAAAGCTTATCCTCGGCGGGGTAGATATTCCACACGAAAAGGGATGCCTTGGTCACTCGGATGCCGATGTGCTTGTTCACGCTATAATGGACGCATTGATAGGCGCCTTGGGACTTGGGGATATTGGCAAGCATTTTCCCGACACCGACGATAAGTATAAGGGGATTTCGAGCCTCGAACTATTAAAATATGTAAAGCGTCTCCTTGATGACTCGGTAGCAGAGGTGGTAAACATCGATGCTACCTTGGTAATACAAAGACCGAAAATAGCACCTTATATTTTGGACATGCGTTCCAACATATCCTCCATACTCAATGTTGATATCGCAAGAGTAAATATAAAGGCAACCACCGAGGAAAAACTTGGTTTTACAGGAAATGAGGAGGGCGCTTCTGCACACGCGGTGTGCCTGCTCGAAATAAAATAAAAAGCCATCTCCCAAGGGAAGATGGCGGGAAACGGATACCCCCGATGTATAATCTCACGTCTTTTTCTTTATACTGTCGGCATCGGACTTTCCGTTTAATAGGCCCTTCATTATGATATGAAGTAGTATAATTTATAGTTACATACAGAAAGAGGTTTTTATGATTAAAATTTCACCTTCGGTTCTTGCGGCCGACCTTTCCCGTCTTTGCGATGAAGTTCTTGAAATAGAAAAAGCGGGGGCAGATATGGTACACTTGGATGTAATGGACGGTATGTTTGTTACAAATATGTCCTTTGGCAACCCTGTTATTGAGGCACTTAGAAACAAAACAAAGATGGTATTCGATGTGCATCTTATGATAGAAGCACCGGAGAGATACATAGATCGTTTTATTGATGCGGGAGCTGATATCCTTACATTCCATTACGAAGCATGCGCGGACTCTCTTGCGGCGTTAAAGCATATTAGAGAGCGCGGTGTAAAGGCGGCAATATCGGTTAAACCCAAGACTCCCGTTAGTGCAATTTATGACCTTCTTGAATACTGTGATATGGTGCTTATAATGACAGTCGAGCCCGGATATGGCGGACAGTCCTTGATTCCCGAATGTCTTGACAAGGTGGCTACATTGAGGGCAGAAATCGAGAGAAGAGGCCTTGATATCGACATCCAGGTAGACGGCGGAATAAACGCAAAGAATGCTCCTGTGGCTATCGCAAAGGGCGCTACCGTTTTGGTAGCAGGTAGCTCTGTATTTAAGGCAGCTGACAGAAAAGCCGCTATCGATGATTTAAGAAAAGTTTAAAATTTGGGAAATAAATTAGGGCAGAATAACAAAAATAAAAACCGGCAGAATGAGTTCTGTCGGTTTTTTGCGTATATAATGTAGCGTTAAATATCGAATGATGCCTGGTCTGGTGAAATCTTTGGGTTGTTTTTGTTTGTTGTAAAAGGGATGCCGAGATGCTCGTATGCCAGATGAGTTACACATCGGCCGCGAGGTGTACGAGAGAGGAAACCGATTTGCATAAGATAGGGCTCGTAAACATCCTCGATAGTGATAGCTTCCTCGCCAATCGTTGCCGCAATTGTTTCAAGACCCACAGGACCACCCGAATAGAATTTGATAATTGCAGTTAGCATTTTTCGGTCTATGTTGTCAAGTCCGAGGTCGTCTATTTCAAGAGCCTTAAGCGCCAGATCTGCTATTTCGGGGGTTATTGTTCCGTCACCCTTGACGAGTGCAAAATCTCGTACTCGCTTAAGCAGTCTGTTTGCTATACGGGGAGTTCCTCTTGAACGAGATGCTATTGCGAGAGCGCCGCTCTCTGTGATTTTTATATCCAGTATATTTGCCGAGCGCTTTACAATAGTTGCAAGCTCCTCGGGGGTGTATAATTCAAGCCTTAATGGAACACCAAAACGGTCGCGAAGAGGGGTAGAGAGCTGTCCTGCTCTTGTTGTAGCACCTATAAGGGTAAAACGAGGGATAGGCAAGCGAATGCTTCTTGCACTCGGGCCTTTGCCAATTATAATATCGAGGGCATAGTCCTCCATAGCGGGATATAGAATTTCCTCTACCGCACGGGAAAGACGGTGTATCTCATCGATAAATAGCACATCCCCCTCCTGCAAATTCGTCAAAATCGCAGCAAGATCGCCCTGTTTTTCGATAGCGGGACCGGAGGTGGTGCGAATATTTACCCCCATTTCATTGGCTATAACACCGGATAGGGTAGTTTTACCAAGACCGGGAGGGCCGTAAAGTAGTACATGGTCCAGGGCCTCGCCACGCATTTTTGCCGATTCTATATAGACACGCAGATTAGATTTTACCTGCTCCTGTCCTATGTAGTCATCTAATGTCTTGGGTCTTAAGTTGTTTTCGACCTCAGAATCCTGTATCGAGTCATATTCGGAGGATACTATTCTGTTTTCAAAGTCAAAGTCATTAAATTCTTCCATCATAGTGCTTGTCCTCCTTTATCTTGTTAGTTTTTTCAGCACGGCCCTGATGATTTCGCCAGTATCCGTGGTGGGGTCGATGCCCTTGATAGCAGAAAGAACCGAGTTCTTGTCATATCCCAAGGCCATAAGTGCCTCTGTTGCATCGGCGAGATTGCCACTTGTGTGTGCCACAGCGCCCACATTTCCAAGAGTTGCCCCCGTCATCGAAGAGGAGGTAGGCAGGAAGTCCTTGGCAATTTTGTCTTTAAGCTCAAGAACTATTCTTGCCGCTGTTTTAGCACCGACATTTTGCGCCTTTGATATGGATTTTGTGTCCTCTGTCGCTATCGCCATAGCAAGTCTGTCAGGCGAGAGAATAGAGAGTATGCTCATAGCCGCTTTTGGGCCAACACCGCTGACCGAGGTAAGCAGATTGAAGCTATTTTTTTCAGCGGGAGAGCCAAAGCCGAAGAGCTCGACACCATCCTCTCTAACCGCGAGATAGGTATAGAGCCTCACCCTTTGCCCAACCTTCGAGGCGAGCGACTCTGAGGTTATAAGGCTGATAGTAAGCTGATATCCAACTCCACCACAATCAATAACACACATATTTATATCTCTTATAGCAAGTTCGCCTTGTATGTAATAAAACATTCTAAACCTCTTTAATTGTTTTCGTTTTTGGGTAGCACGGTTTTGATTCTTGGCTCGAGTTTTTCCCTTGAGAGGGTAATATCCCTTCCACATCCGTCACAAATTATGCGTACATCCGTACCACCTCTTGCGACAGTGAAAATGAAAGAACCGCAAGGATGCGATTTTTTCATATAAAGCTTGTCTTTGACCCCAAATTTAACCGACAAAATGCACCCCTCCTTCTTATCCTTATAAGTATACCACATAAATGGGTGAATGTAAATACCGAAAAGGAAAATTAAAGAAAAAAGCGAAATAAGTAAAAGAATACATCGTATACCTTTCGATTGCTATAATGTAAAACATACCACTATAATTTGTATATAGTGAATAAAAATGCATTTTTGTGAAAAATCCGCGCTTTGTGGTTGACAAAATATAAAAATAATATTATAATATTAATACTAAAAATATTTATGAGGTTTTGACCATATGAACAGAAAAACAGCGAGAGAAAATGCTTTTATCCTTTTGTTTGAGAATGCAATTAAAGAGACTACAAAGGACGAAACCGCAGAGGAGATATATACAAAAGCCACAGAAATTCGTGGACTCGAGGTGGACGGATATGTAAAGCAGGTGTTTTTTGGCACTGTTGAGAACGCACAGATTATATCCGAGACCATACAGCCCTGCCTGGTTGGATGGGCCAAGGAGCGCGTTTCCTTTGTATCTCGTGCTATAATTACACTTGCTACATACGAGCTTATGTTTATGGAGGATATTCCTGTTCGTGTTTCAATAAACGAGGCCATAGAGCTGGCCAAGAAGTACGATGATGACAAGGCATATTCCTTTGTAAACGGTGTACTTAATAAGGTGGCAGAGGTTCTCGGCAGAAAATGAGAGAGGGTATTATACTCGGAATAGATACAAGCAATTATACGACCTCTGTCGCAGCCATTGGTTATGACGGAGGGCTTGTTGATAATATAAAAATACCGTTACCCGTAAAGGCGGGGGAGTGTGGGTTAAGACAGGCGGATGCTGTGTTTGCCCACATTAAAAATCTTCCCACCTGTATGGAGCGCCTTCGCGAAGCCATAGGGGATAGCCCTGTTTTGGCAGTGGCTGTTAGCGAAAAGCCAAGAAACCAAGAGGGCTCGTATATGCCTTGCTTTTTGAGTGGCGTTGCCGTGGCACAGGGTATAGCATCGACACATGGTGTTGATTTATACAAGGTGTCGCACCAGTGTGGTCATTTGATGGCGGGCATCTTTTCCTCGGGCAAATTCGATTTGCTTGATAGACAATTTGGTGCTATGCACATTTCGGGTGGCACTACCGAGCTCCTCTTATGCAGCTATTCGCAAAACGGCTTTGAGGCAAAGATTGTCGGTGGCACCAAGGACCTTAACGCAGGGCAGGTAATAGACCGTATTGGAGTAAAAATGGGGCTTTCATTCCCCTGTGGCCCTGCGCTTGAGCGTTTAGCACTCGAATATTCAGGCAAACCTATAAATCGCCGCCCCTCGACCGATGCTTGTTATATGAATTTATCGGGGCTTGAAAACATAGCGACCAAGCTTTATGAGGATACCAATGATAAGAGTGCTGTCTCACACTTTGTTTTAAGATATCTGGGGCGCGCGATTGTCGAGATTTGCCAGCGCTTCCTTTCCGAATATGGCGAGATGCCGATGCTTTTCGCTGGTGGAGTTATGTCCAACTCTATTATTAAGGATATGATAGGCACCACTATCAAGGATAGCAGCTTTGCCGAGCCTATGTTGAGCGCGGACAACGCGGTTGGTGTTGCGTCGCTTGGACTTTTAAGATACAAGCAAACCCATTAATTACCACAGGATAAGAGTTTATGAAGGAGGTATTATGGATATTTCGGCTTTGAGAGAAAGACCGGACTCTGGGATAATGTCGGTTTGTCAGTTAAACGACTTTATCAAAAAAGTGTTTGAAAATACCTCGCTTCTTCGTGCGGTTTCTGTAAGTGGCGAAATATCGAATTTCGTCCGTCATAGGAGCGGCCACCTTTATTTCTCGCTAAAGGATAGTGAGGGGCAGATAAAGGCTGTAATGTTTGCCTCGGCGGCACAAAACCTGCGTTTCGAACCCGAAAATGGTATGAAGGTCACGGTTCGTGGCTCTGTATCTGTATATGTCAGGGACGGAACATACCAGCTTTATGTCAAGTCTATCCAGCCTGACGGCATTGGAGCGCTATACCTCGCCTACGAGAGGTTGAAGGGCAGGCTTGCCGAAGAGGGGCTCTTTGATGAATATAGAAAAAAGGATATACCAAGATTTCCGAGGGCTATCGGTGTAGTCACCTCGCCTACCGGTGCCGCTGTGAGGGATATACTAAATATCCTTGGGCGCAGATATCCTATTGCAAAGGTCTATGTCTACCCCGCGCTTGTACAGGGCGAGGGTGCAGAGGCATCTTTGATTAAAGGTGTGGACTATTTCGACACCTCCTCGCTTGTTGATACGATAATTATAGGAAGAGGTGGAGGCTCTATTGAAGATTTGTGGGCATTTAACAGCGAGGCACTTGCTCGCCGCATTGCTTCGGCAAAAATTCCTGTTATTTCTGCGGTAGGTCACGAAACCGACTTTACTATCTGCGATTTTGTCGCAGACCTTCGCGCTCCTACACCGTCTGCCGCTGCCGAGCTCTGCTCGGTGGATATAAATGAATTGATTATCGGCCTTGATAGTATGTCAGACAGATGCGACAGAGCGCTACTAAATAAGGTGCAAAGACTCCGCGAAAGAATAGATAATTTAAAATCTAACAACATTTTTGCAAATCCAGGTCAGCTGCTCGCCGATAAAGGCACTTATATATCCGAGCTGTCAAAGAGGGCGAGCGAGTGTATAAAGGCAAGACTTAAGGACAAAAGAGCGAGTCTATCACTCGCTGTCGCAAAGCTCGAGGGCTTGAGCCCCTTGTCAGCCCTTGCAAAAAGTCGGAGGCCAAGCGGT
>JAZSMN010000106.1:0-1886 GCA_045535925.1 Eubacteriales bacterium | reverse complement strand
CATCGTTAGAGGTGCAAGCGCTAATCTTTATGACTACTACCTTGTAGAAATTGAAATTGTTTCTACCTCTGGTGTGAGCGACAAGTGCATTATAGGTGCATTTGATGAGGGTGTTTTCACTTATTCTGCATCCAATGATTCTTTCATCCCTTCCGAGAACGTTCTCACATATGTCTCTGAAGAAGCCTAATTAAAGGAGATATTATGAAAAAGATTGACTATGTTTGTCCCGAAGTCGCAAGCATCGAGATTTGCTCCGACGACGAAATCAAAACTGCTAATGGAGACATCATAGATGTCTCTCAGGGTACAGTTGAAAAACCTGAAAACTGGGTTAACTAATATCCTGCTATAAAACCGAAAAAGGTTTTATAGTAAAAAAAGACCCTACGCGAGGGGGCGACCCCTCGCGTAGTACTATATTATAATGGCAATTTATTAAAAGATTGCAAAAAGAAAACATATGAAAAATATTAAATTGCTTCTACTATTACTTCTCGTGTTTTCTCTTATCCTATCTGCTACCTCCTGCACATATCCACCATCTGACACCCCTCCAGAAGAGGAACCAGGTGAAGAGATAGGAGGGGACGAAACAGGCGATAAAGGGGACACGGGTACCCCCGGAGATGAAAATAAGCCTGGTTCTGGCGACAATTCCGGTGATGAAAATACATCTCCAGATGGTGATGATAATCAGCCTGGCGACACTGGTGGTGACGACAACACGCCTCCTACCGGCGACGACAACCAGGATGGAACCGAGCCCGGTTCGGGTGAAAATAACGAGAGCACAGATCCCACCGATCCACCAAAGCCTGGTGACACAATCGATATGGATTACGAAACTCTGATGAGCCTTACTGAGGCCGAACAGGTCGCTTTTGTAAATTCCTTCGAGTCCCTCGAGGCCTTTTTCGAGTGGTTTAATGCCGCTTGGGAAAAGTACAAGGAAGAGCACCCCGGGGTTGACTCTGACGGTGATATAATCATCCCTGGCTTATAAAATAGTAAAACTACGCAGGTAATGCCTGCGTAGTTTTTTATCTGTTACTGTTAAATTTTTTGTATTTTAAGGTGCTTACTCTATACCATACCCACCTGTAATACTATCCCTAAATATTTCGATCCTTGGCGTCCAAAATGTAAAAACGATAAACAAAAGCGCTATGACGGACAGGGTGATAACCGCCCACCTATCCGACCCACAGGCGGGCTTGGTCCTAATAAATATCCGCGTTTCATAAGCATAGCTGACAGCCGCACTAATAAAGAAAATCGCTATATTTATAAAGTCTGGCGACCGTCCTATAACACCATTGTAGGTATAAAATAATAATGGTATAAGCACCAGTCCGAGGACAATACCTCGCAGCTTCACACACCAGAAGTCATCCCTATCCCCGAAGAAAAAACTCTCCACAACACCAAACAAGAGCATAGGCCAAAAGAGAAGCTTCATATGCTCCCAGGTCGACTCATTTATACCCGAGAATGGCGCAATCCACATAGCCTCGCCAAGCCATTCATATAAAAAGTGTAATACCACCCCTAATAATGAAGTCACTACAAAGCCGATAATTCCCCATATAATAGCCCGTCGTTTCATAAACCACCCCGCAAATATTCTTATAAAAAGTATATTCACTCAGCGGTCAAGCTATACGGAAAAACGTCAAAGCTTGTAATATTTAATGCACACTCTACTATAACAAAACAAAAAACGGAGGCAAAACCTCCGTTTTTATAAGAAATATTATGCTAAATTATGCCTTGCCAGCAGAGCCGAAGAGCTCGATCTTCTCTTTAACAGTAGCTTTGATAGCAGCCGCACCGTCTGCAAGAAGCTTTCTGGGGTCAAAGCCCTTACCGCTAAGGTCCTTGCC
>JAZSMN010000235.1:0-1662 GCA_045535925.1 Eubacteriales bacterium | reverse complement strand
TAAAATATATTATAACATAAGTCGGTACAAAAATGCAAGCACTAACCAAAATTTGAAATATTAAACTTTCTTTTTCAGGTTAAAAGCATAATACATTATATGTCCGCCGCACTAAAATGCTTGAATGATATTATTTTCTCTTGTATTTTGAAATAAGGGCGGAGGCACAGCGAAGTCCGTCAACTGCGGCGCTGGTGATCCCTCCCGCATATCCGGCACCCTCTCCCGAGGGGTAAAGGTTGGGTATTCCCTGGCAGGAGCCAAGAACACTTTCTCGCAATATACGAACAGGCGCGCTTGTGCGAGTCTCGGCACCTGTAAGAATGGCATCTTTTGTGGCAAAGCCACTAATTTGCCTGTCAAATTGTACTAAACCGCCACGAATATTGTCGGTGACAAAGGACGGAAGAAAGTCCTCGGCAGCCGCAAGCCTTACACCCTCGCCATCCATATAGCTTGGCAAAACGCGAGAGGGCTCGGTAACGTATTTTTTATTTAGGAAATCTCCGACAGTCATAATCGGCGCGCTGTAATCCCCGCCACCCGAGGCAAAGGCCAGTCGCTCAATTTTTCTTTGAAAATCAATTGCAGATCTACTTGTTCCACCGTGGTCTGAGGTAAAAACGGTAGAGAGGACTGCACAGTTAGAGTTGCGCGAGGACCTGGAGTGATAGCTCATTCCGTTGGTAACTACCCCGCCCTCCTCGCTTGTGGCAGCAACAACTACGCCACCGGGGCACATACAGAAGGTATATACACCGCGTTCCTTAGTGTTGTGAGAGAGGTTGTATTCGGCGTGACCGAGAGCTGGATGCCCTGCAAAGTCGCCATACATAGCCCTGTCAATATCCTCGGCAAGGTGTTCTATACGCATACCCACCGAAAATGCCTTGGGGATAATATCAAGACCCCTATCAATAAGAGTTTCGTAGGTATCTCTTGCACTATGTCCAACAGCCAAAACCAGGTCAGCGCAAGGAATTTCGCCCTTATCGGTAACAACCGACCGTACACCAAGTGGCCCAGCCTTGTAATCAATAAACCGAGTATGGTACATAATCTCGCCACCAAGCGAAACAATCCTATCAATCATCCTCTCGATAACTACAGACAGTATGTCTGTACCTATATGTGGACGAGCCGAAACAAGTATATCAGTAGGAGCACCAAACTCCACGAATTTTTCTAAAACATAGTTGGTTAGCGAGTCGTTTATCCTCGTTACAAGCTTACCGTCCGAGAATGTACCCGCACCGCCTGCACCAAACTGAATGTTTGTCGAAGTATCAAGTATACGCGATCTCTTAAACTCGTCAATTATTCTCTTTCTCTCTGATACGGAGCCGCCACGCTCCAAAATAAGGGGCGCATAGCCACTCTCGGCAAGAAGAAGCGAACAAAACAGACCACACGGTCCTGCTCCTACAACTACAACTCGTCCGTCTATCTCTCGCTGCCCGTACTCTATCTGCGGTGAGGCCTTTTTGTACGTAGAAATGTTCGCACCCTTAAGCCGTGCCTCGTCTACCCGACCAAAAGAGCCCTGAGCAAGCACAGAATACACGAGCTTTATATCGTTTTTCTTCCTTGCGTCTATACTTCGTTTAAAAATGTCAAAGCTAACACTATCGGTGGAAATACCCAGCGAGCGAAGTCTTTTTT
>JAZSMN010000037.1:0-6129 GCA_045535925.1 Eubacteriales bacterium | reverse complement strand
GGAGGCATCCTCGACCTGTGGGGCGCGGATATGGAAGAGCCCATCCGTGTCGAGTTTTTTGGCGACGAGGTGGACAGAATTGTGGGCTTTGACCCCCTGACACAGCGTAGTACACAGTCGCATAAAGAGGTTCTGCTCCTTCCTGTGCGCGAGGTAGTGGTATCAAAAGAGGCGAGGGTAAAAATCGCCGAGGAGATAACCGCTCTACTTAAAAATGATAAGCTATCCGAGGAGATACGCGAGAGGCTTGGTAGGGAAAAGACCGCCGCGGAAAGCGGCCTCGAGCTGGGCTTTGCCGACAAGTATCTCGGTATTATATATGAAAAGAGCGAATGTCTCTTCTCCTACCTTGAAGAGAGGACAATAGTATTTAACACAGGCACACTCCAGTGCCGCGAAAATTTGGAGGCGAGAATAACAAGAGTAAGCAATGACACCGAGGGTATGCTGGCACACGGTGCGGTTTCTGCCAAGTGTTGTAAATATTTGTTTACATTGGACGACTATCGTCGCTATCTTACAGATAACCTGACTATCCATATAAACAACTTTGCCGGGGGAATTGGTACTACCAAGCTTTCGGGACTGTTTGGCTTCCGCTCGCGCAGTGTGGTGTCCTACGGCTCGAATATAAAGATGCTATTCGAGGACCTGGTGGGTCTTTGTAGAGGAATGTATCGCGTATTTATTTGCTCCGAAAATAAGCAGGGACGCGACTCATTGAAGGACTCTCTTATCGAAGAGGGCTTTACCGTAGCAGTCCTGCCCGAGGAGGGCGAGGTGGATATCACCGACCTTGCGGGTGGTGTGATATATCTTACAGTTGGCGATTTTGTGGGCTTTGACCTGATAAATCCCCATATTGCCCTTCTATCCATGGCCGAGGACAAGGGCAGAGCCATAATGGCAAACAGACGTAGACAGCGCACCCTAAAGAGGGCGGGCGGCACCAAGCGGCTTATGTCCCACGCCGAGCTTTCGGTGGGCGACTACGTGGTACACTCGAGCTATGGTATAGGTATGTTTGAGGGTGTGGAGGCCGTGACTGCCTACGGTGTTACACGCGACTATATTACCATTCGTTATGCGGGCACGGATAAGCTGTTTGTTCCTTGCGACAGGCTTGAAAACATCGGCAAATATATTGGCGAAAAGGACAAGGACGGCAAGGTCAAGCTCTCTAAAATGGGTGGCACCGAGTGGCACAAGGCAAAGAGCAAGGCAAAAACCGCTGCCAAGGATATAGCGAAAAACCTTATTTCGATATATGCCGAGAGGCAAAAGTCCCCGGGCTTTGCCTTTCCGAAAAACACCGAGATGGAGGACGAGTTTGACTCACTGTTCCCCTTCTCGGAGACCGACTCCCAGCTGGTGGCGATAGAGGAAATAAAGCGGGATATGGAAAAGTCCACCCCGATGAACAGGCTTCTCTGCGGCGACGTGGGCTTTGGCAAGACAGAGGTGGCACTCCGTGCCGCATTTAAGGCTATACTTGCGGGCAAGCAGGTGGCCCTCTTGGTGCCTACAACCATTCTCGCTATGCAGCACTACCAGACTGCCATCAGTCGTATGCGTGGCTATCCCGTCATAGTCGAAATGGTATCCAGACTCAAAAAGCCAAAGGAACGCAAGGATATCCTTGAAAGAACAAAAAACGGCAGGGTAGACCTGCTTATAGGCACCCACGCGATTATCTCCAAGGGTGTGGAGTTTTCCGACCTTGGTCTACTTATTATAGACGAGGAACAGCGCTTTGGTGTGGCACAGAAGGAGAAGCTTAGGGACCTGGCGAGAAATGTGGACACACTTATGCTCTCGGCTACCCCTATACCAAGAACGCTCAATATGGCGATGAGCGGTATTAGTGATATTTCCGTCCTTGATGAGGCTCCTGGCGAGCGCCGACCCGTCGAGACCTATGTAATGGAGCACGAGGACGACGTTATAATGGACGCTATTCGCCGCGAAATCTCTCGTGGCGGACAGGTGCTCTACCTATATAATAAGATACACGATATATACCGTGTGGCATCGAAGATTACCGACCATATACCCGAGGCGCGAGTTGCATATGCCCACGGACAAATGGAAAAGGAAGAGCTGGAGGATATCTGGAGTGACCTTGTGGGCGGAATGATAGATGTGCTTGTTTGCACCACGATTATAGAGACAGGTGTGGACCTACCCAATGCCAACACCTTGATTATCGAAAATGCCGACACCTTTGGTCTATCCCAGCTTCACCAAATAAGAGGTCGAGTAGGCAGAAGCGAAAGGCAGGCTTACGCATATCTTACCTTCCGTGCGGGTAAGGCTATTTCCGAGCTGGCGGAGAAAAGGCTGGCTACTGTGCAGGAGTTTGCCCAGTTTGGCGCAGGCTTCAAGATTGCCCTGCGTGACCTGGAAATTAGAGGTGCAGGCAACCTTCTTGGCGCGGAGCAGCACGGATATATCGAGAGTGTGGGCTATGATTTGTATGTCAAGCTCCTCTCCGAGGCTATTCTCGAGGAGCGCGGCGAGAGCCGTCCTGAAAGGTTTGAATCTACCATCTCGATAAATCTGTCGGCGCACATACCCGACTATTATATCACCTCCTCGGCTACGAGAATGCAAATGTACAAGAGAATTGCTGACATATCCTCGCCCGAGGACAGGGATGACGTACTCGATGAGTTTATCGACAGGTTTGGCGATATGCCAAAGGCGGTAGAGAGGCTGGTCAACATAGCCCTCGCAAAGGCCCTGGCAGAAAAGGCGAGAATACGCAAGGTCGAGGCAAAGGACGGCAAGCTCGTGTTTATCTCGGACACACCTATGCTCGAAAGCTGGTCCATAGTATTCGAGAAATTCAGGGGGCTTCGCTTTATGGGTGTAGGCTCGCCTAATGTGATAACCCAGGTGGGTAAGGGTGAGGACGCGTGCCTGCTGGCTTGCAGTATTCTCACCGAGTTTGTAAGCACACTCCAGTGAAAGGATTTATAATGAAAAAGATTAATGGAAACAAGGGAAAAACCGACGAAAAGCGCCCCAACCTCTTGCTTTTAATAGTGGCTATATCTCTTGCGGTGCTCCTCTTATTCGGCATCGTGCTTGGCGGCATACTTTTGGCAAGAGAGATAAGCTCGGTTGCCTCCTTTGGTGGGGTATATATCGACGAGGGTGTTGCCTCCTTCCTGGCATCCTCCTTTAAATACCAGTATCTTGTCGCCCTTGGTGAGGAGGCCTTTGACTCCGAGCTGTTCTGGGGAAGAGAGATAGAGGAAGGGGTAACCTACGGCGATATGCTAAAAGAGGAGTGCGAAAACTATATTCGCGGCATCCTCGTCGGAGCATACCTATATAATATGACCAAGAGCCTCTCTGCCACCGAGAGGGAGTATCTTGACACCAACACACGTGAGGTGCTTGAATACAGGGCAAATTCGAGTGTGGCAGAGTTTAACCGAATGAGTGCCGAGATGGGCTTTGACTACGATGACTTCTGTGTGGGCACCGAGCTGATATACAAGGCGGTTGCCGCAAAAAATGTCCTCTATGGCACTAATGGTAGCGAGCTGAAGGCGGGTGGCTATTTTGGTGACACAAACACCTATTACAGCACATTTTCTCGTGTTCGTATGCTCATAATAAGGACCGAGGAGGACTTTGTTGTCGAGAATGGCGAGGTTGTTCGTGACTCGAGTGGTCAGTACAAGACCTACACACTCTCTGCTACCGATAAGCTACAAAGACAGAATGATATAGACGAGATTCGTAGACTTATAGAGGGTGCAAACAAGGACTATGACGAGCAGATGAGCCCTTATTACTTCTCCGAAATGCTTGAAAAATACAACCCCTACGACGACTTTAAGAGTAGCGGCTACTACTTTAGCAATATGTCCGAGTACACCGCAGGCTTTGCCACCGAGGTGAGCGCGGCAAACGGCTTTGATGATGGTCTTGGTGACAGGGTGATAGAAGCAAGTATGTCGCTTCCCCTAGAGGGGTATGGCGAGGTAGAGTATTCGGGTGGTGTTATCTTCCTTTACAAGATGCCCCTTGACGAGTACGCGTACCTTAACCCTGACTACGAGGTGTTCTTCACCGACTTCTATCCCGATGCGGCAAACTATCTGTATATGAAGAGCCTTGACGATTATTCCCCTATGGTAAACCTTAAGGACAACTACTATAAAATAGATATACTAACCTTGCCTTACAATAGCCAGTTTGTTATCAAGGGTACCGCATAATTTAACACGGATGCCGCGTTTAAACGGAAATGTAAACAATTGTTATTATTTTGAGGTATTATGCAAGTATTTATAATATCGCTGCTTGCCGTGGCGGTTTTGCTCGCTATGGCAATCCCCGGGTTTATTCTTATAAAGAGGAAGATGATAGGCGAGGACTGTATCCCCGGTCTTTCTAAAATCCTTATTTTTATAGCCCAGCCCTGCCTTTTGATATACACCTTTTCGGTGACGCCCTTCTCGGTGGGCAAGCTTGTGGATATAGGGGTGTTTGCCCTTATATGCCTTGGTGTAAATGCACTTATGCTTGGTATTTCCTATCTGGTTCTTCGCTCGCGGAGTGATGATGCTATCTATCGCATTATGACTATTGCCACCACCTTTGGCAACTGTGCGTTTTTCGGTATTCCTGTAATAGAGGCGCTCTTTCCTCTGGAGGCGCCTGAGCTGCTCATTTACACCACAGTTTATGGTCAGGTGATGAACATTATCGGCTGGACTATTGGCTCGGCTATCATATCCCGCGATACAAGGTATATCTCCATTAAGAAAATAATTTTAAGCCCTGTTACAATAAGTGTTATTATCTCGCTTATCATCTACATTTTCCGTGTTCCTATGACCTTCGAGATTATAGAGGGACAGGAGTTTTCTATGCTCCTTGATTCGATAACCTTTATCGGTCGAATGAGCACACCCCTGTCGATGCTTATTATGGGTATGCGACTTGCTACGGTGGAGCTTAAGAGTATGTTCACTGACCCGAGAGTGTACCTGACTATTGGTGTAAAGCAGTTTTTGATGCCTCTGTTGTCGCTTGTGGTGGTCTTAATTCTGCCGATTGACCCGTGGATGAAGCGGACCTTCTTCGTTATATCGGCTTGCCCTGTGGCGTCTGTGGTGCTAAACTATGCCGAGCTTGTGGGAGAGGGTCAGCGCGAGGCGGCAAACATGGTGCTTGTCGGCACAATGTTAAGTATAGTCACCCTTCCTATTATGTCGCTTTTGCTACCCTTGATTGCTTGACTATAATACTATAAATTAGACGATGCGAGAATAAAAGGGAGAGAACGGGGCGATAATCCTGATGCTTTGTTTTAGAGGTTTATAAAATGAGTAAAAAACAAGAAAAATATACAGTCAGCGGAATGAGCTGTGCCGCCTGCTCGGCGAGGGTCGAGAGGACGGTGGGCTCGCTTCCCGGTGTCAGCTCCTGCTCGGTCAACCTTTTGACGGGCGATATGCTGGTCGATGGCGATGTTAGTCGCGAAAACGTCATAAGTGCGGTCAGGTCCATTGGCTACGATGTTGTACAAGAAAAGAGCACAGAGGATGAAAAGGGGCCAAACGAGAGGCGAGCTATCCTTTTGAGGCTGGTATCCTCAGCTATACTTTTGCTACCCCTGATGTACCTATCGATGGGTGGAATGATGGGGCTCCCCACGCCACCCGTGTTAAAGGAAAACCCGATAATAGTCGCCCTTTTGCAGGCTATCTTATCCCTGGCGGTGCTCCTAATTAACAACAAATTCTTTGTTAGCGGCTTCCTCGGTGTAGTAAGACGTGCACCCAATATGGACACCCTTGTCTCGCTTGGCTCGGGTGTGTCCTTTGTGTACAGCCTTTATATCCTCGTACAAATGTTCCTTGACGGGGAGCACGCAGGTCATTATCTACACAGTCTGTATTTTGAGTCGGCAGCGATGATTTTGGTGCTTATAACACTTGGCAAACTGCTTGAGGCGATAGCAAAGGGGCGCACCACCGACGCTATAAAAAGCCTGGCGAGTTTGTCGACAAAGACGGTGACGGTCATCCGCTGTGGCGAGGAAATCGAGCTTGAACGCGAGGAGTTGCGCGAGGGCGACCTGTTTGTGGTAAAGCCTGGTGAAAG
>JAZSMN010000245.1:0-14219 GCA_045535925.1 Eubacteriales bacterium | reverse complement strand
ACTCCTCCATTCGCCTGTGGGTGTGGCCATAAAGGACTATATCCGCCCCTGTGCTTTTAGCAAGGGCATAAAGTCCGTCCATACCACCCTTTACACCATAAAGGTCGCCATGGGTGTAGACGATGCGGTGGCCTGCGATATCAAGGGCCCCGGTCTTTTCAAGCGGCTCATGGCGAAATATTCTATCAAAATCACAATTGCCTCGTACGGCGTACCAACAGATGTGGCGAAGTCTAAAATACTCGCTGACAAACTCCAAATCTGATATGCCGTCGCCAAGAAATATAACCGCATCCAAATCGAGATTTCGGGATATGGCCTCCATTAACAAATCCACCCTGCCGTGGGTGTCGGAGGCTATAAGCAATTTAAGTCGGTTCATAAAACCTCGAACAAATAAACTTGTTTTGCATAGGCTATAAAAGAAAGGAGCTTTAACCTATGCGATTAGACAAAGAACAACTTAGGCAGTTAACCTCACTACCCGACAAGGAACTGTGGGAGAAAATAGTGGAGTTTGCACGCGGGTACGGGTTTACCCTGCCTGAAAAGACTCCCCCGCCCGACCAGATGCAGAAGCTACGAGGCGCTGTAAATCCCTCGGGCAAAGCAAATCTCTCCGAGGCGCTAAAGGTAATAAACGAATATAGGCGAGGTGGGAAAAAATGAGCGATACGCCAGATGTAAGTCAGGTAATAAGCCTACTTATGCAAAACCCGTCTATAATCGAGAATATTTCCTCACTACTTGCAAACAAAACAGAACCTGTGCAGGCAGAGGGTGAGAGGACCGAAGAGGTCCCTACCTCGCTCCCGCCAAGAGCCGAGACCGTAAGAAGCCATAGTAACCGCTCGGCACTCTTGGGAGTTATAAAACCATACTTGCGCTCGTCAAGAGCGAATGCCATAGACAGTATGATAGGAATACTGGATGTGCTTGACAAAATGAGGGGGAGATAATGTACACAAGACCATATAACAACAGCGGGATAACGATAGATATACCCGACAATTACGATGGCTCTATGTTAGGCCAGGATATTGCCGAGCCTGTACATAGTGATGCGCCCCACCACACGGATGAGGCGTGTAACACTCGACCTGTACTACCCTTTTCGGGTTTGCTTGGTGGTCTTTTCAAAAATGGAAAGTTTAGTTTACAATCCTTGGAATTTGAAGACCTGTTAATCATAGGAATAGCACTCTATATGCTGCTATCGAAGGATGGTGATATGGAGTGCGGCATCCTACTACTTTTGCTTCTATTTATTGGGTAAGGTGGTACCCGTGTTAAATTAAAACAGGGTGTACTGGCTGGTCTCATTCATTCCGTCAAGGACGTGGTTACGCCTTAAAATCTCAATGACCGACTTAGATATACCTGTACGGAGTCGAAGCTCCTCCACCGAGAAGAGGTCGTACTTTTGACGAGCCTCGATTATCTTAAGCGCCGCTGTATCACCAAGTCCTGGTAATGAATTGAAGGGCATACGTATTTTGCCGTCCTCAGGCAGGAACGCGGTAGCATCCGACTTGTTTAGGTCGACATTCATAAATATAACACCGCGCGCCATTGCCTCACGTACGAGATAGAGAGTGGTAAGCTGCTCATTCTCCTTGGCTGTGGTATCGTTTCCCTTGTCCTCGATTTCCTTTATCTTGGCACTTACACCCTTATAGCCCTTGGCGACTATTTCACCATCGAAGCCGCCAGGGGCAACTGTCAGGAATGCCGCATAGAACTCCATAGGGTAATAAATCTTGTACCAACCAAGACGAATGGCAGACATATCATAGGCTGCCGCGTGGGCCTTGGGGAACATGTATTTAATCTTTTTACACGACCAGATATACCATTCGGGTACACCGTGCTCGAGCATTACACTCTCCCACTCGGGCTTTACTCCCCTACCCTTTCTTACCGCCTCCATTATATCAAATGAAAGCGCATCGGGTAGTCCGTGCTGAATCAGGTATAGCATAATACCATCACGCGTACCCACAACCTCGGATATCGTACAGGTGCCCTGCTTTATGAGGGTCTGTGCGTTGCCGAGCCATACGTCGGTACCGTGGGTAAGTCCAGAAATCTGGAGCAGGTCGGCAAAGTTCTTTGGCTTTGCGTCAAGGAGAACCTGCTGGATAAACTTGGTGCCCATCTCGGGAATACCGTAGGTACCAAGCTGGCATCCACCGATGTCTTCAGGGCTTATTCCAAGGGGCTTTGTCGATGCGAAGAGCTCATACACCGACTTGTCATTCATCTTAACATTAAGCACACTTGTGTCGGTATACTTTTCAAGCATCTTGTACTTGGTGGGCATATCGTGTCCAAGCTCGTCAAGTTTGAGTATGGTATCGTGAAGATAGGAGAACTGGAAGTGGGTGGTTACGGTGTCGGCACGAGGGTCGTCAGCAGGGTGCTGTACCGGTGTGAAGTCGTAAACATCGTACTCCATAGGAATAACTATAATACCACCAGGATGCTGTCCAGTGGTCTTTTTTATACCCATTATACGGGTGACCATATAGCCTATCTGTCCCTTGGGTATTTTTATCTTGTGCTCTTCAAGATATTTGTTTATATAACCCCAGGCGGTCTTGTCCGCAAGGCCTGTGATAGTTCCTGCACGGAACACGTGGCCCTCACCAAAGAGTTCCTCGGTGTATTTATGCACCTTGCCCTGGACGTCGCCAGAGAAGTTTAGGTCGATATCGGGTGACTTGTCACCAAAGAAGCCAAGGAAGGTCTCGAAGGGGATATCGTGGCCATCCTGATACATAATTTCGCCACAGACAGGACAAGCCTTGTCATCCAGGTCAAAGCCTGAGCCTACCGATCCGTCGGTAACAAACTCGGTATGACGACATTTTAGGCAGCGATAGTGGGGTGGCAGAGGGTTTACCTCGGAGATGCCCGACATAGTCGCCACAAAGGACGAGCCTACCGAGCCACGAGAGCCAACCAGATAGCCAAGGCTCTCGGAATAGGCAACCAGCTTTACCGCAATCATATAAAGAACGGCGAATCCGTTGTTAATTATAGACTCAAGTTCTCTCTTTAGGCGCTTTTCTACAATCTCGGGTAGCTCATCGCCATACCACTCGTGGGCTCTCCTCCAACAGGACTCGGTAAGGTCCTCGGCGGCACCAGGAATGTTGGGCTCGTATCTACCCTTTGGTATTGGGCGAATTTCCTCGCACATAGAGGCGATGAGGTTGGGGTTTTCGATTACTACCTCGTGGGCAATTTCCTCGCCAAGATATTCAAACTCCCCAAGCATCTCCTCTGTATTGCGCAGGTAGATAGTAGAGGGGTTGTCCGCATCAGAGAACTTCATACCCGCCAAGAGGATTCGACGATAGACCTCGTCCTCGGGGTTTATAAAGTGGGCGTCACAGGTAGCACAGACGGGCTTGCCGAGTTTTTTGCCAAGCTGGTAGATTCGCTTGTTTATCGCCTTTAGATCCTCGACACTCTCGACTCTATCAAACTCCTGCTTTTCGCTGGCAACCTGGAAGAGGTTGTTGCCTATGGGCTGGATTTCAAGATAGTCATAGAAGGAGGCAATCTCCTCTATATCCTCCTCGCTTCTGCCAGAGAGGATAGCCTTGTAAAGTTCTCCCGCCTCGCAGGCAGAACCGATGATAAGTCCCTCTCGGTACTGTTCAAGCACAGTCTTGGGAATGCGAGGGAATCGTCTATAATAGTCAAGATATGAGAAGGATATAAGCCTATAAAGGTTTTTTAGTCCCTCTTTGTTTTTGGCAAATATTATCATATGATTGGTAGGCAGGTTTAAGGGGTCGGCATTGGTGCTCATCGCATTTACCATTCCCTCAAAGTCTCTAATACCCTCGCTGCGAAGCCTGTCTATCATTACAAACAGGATTTTTGCCAGCATCTCGGCATCGGCTACCGCCCTGTGGTGCTCGAAATTGCCAAGGTCATAATGCTTGGCTATTGTATCAAGCTTGTGGTTTTTAATATCGGTGTTGAGGTATCTTGAAAGACCTACGGTATCAAGATAGGTATTGCTAACAGTACGGCCAAGGCGCTCTGCGGCTACCTTGATAAAGCCCACGTCAAAATTGGCATTATGCGCGACGAGAATAGCATCACCTATAAAGTCGAGGAACTTCTCTATAGCCTCCTCTTCCTTTGGTGCGTCTGCTACCATATCGTCTACAATTCCGTGTATTTTGGTGCTGGACTCGGGAATATGGCACTCGGGATTGACGAAGGTAGAGAAGTCGTCCACAATCTCGCCAGCCCTAATTTTAACCGCACCAATTTCAATAATACGGCAGTTTTTACTGGATAGGCCTGTGGTCTCGATATCAAATACCACCATTTCGGCGTCAAAGTCGGGACGAGCGGGGCCAAAGACACACCTTGCCGTATCGTTGACAAAATATGCCTCCATACCGTATAAAATCTTTAGGTTTACATCGGGGTTCTTTTTCTTTGCCGCTTCAAGAGCGAGCATAACCTCGGGGAATGCCTGCACGTTTCCGTGGTCGGTGACTGCAATAGCCGAATGTCCCCAACGAATTGCCGTGCTGACAAGCTCCTGGGGGGTAATAATCGCATCCATTGCAGACATATTGGTATGTAGGTGGAGCTCCACCCTCTTCTCGGGGTGGTTGTCCATTTTTTCAACCTTTTTTATACTCTTTATGCCACGGATATCTATAAATGTTTCGCCATCGAATTTATCCTGTCTTGTTCTACCAAGAATGGCAACATGGGCGCCCGGCTTGAACTTTTTAAGCCATCCGTCCTCGCCACCGTCCTCGATAGGAAGGCTCTTTCTCGCTTCGATGCCGCAAGCACCGTCCGAGATGCCTATTGTCAGGTTTAATCTGTCTCCGTTTCGTGACTCCTTAGTTTCGATGCTATACACCGTGCCGAGGAATATGCCACCGCTCCTAACCTTGAACACCTCCGAGAGGGGGGTGGGCTCGGTAATTTCAAAGTCCTCACCCCATATAAGCGTGGACTCGGCGAAGTCATAGGTGGATGCACCCATCACACAACGGGTGTCGCTTATTATTTCATTTTTGCCAGAGAGTGTGGATATACCGACCTTTTTCTCAAAGTCATAGTGGGGGTCGGCGGCGCGGGCCTCTTCCTCTCTTTTTGCCTGTGCCTCTCTTTGCTCGCGGGCAAACTTTTCTCTGTTTTCCTGCTCGGTCCTAAAGAGTATTTGCTCTCTCTGCCTTTGCATAGACATTTCGTACTCGTAGGCTCTCTCGGATGATGCTATCTCTATTTTTCTTGTCACACCATATCTTGAAAGAAGTATATCAGAGAGAAGTGTCTCGGTGTTTGCCCCCTTTACAAATGCCACGCCCTGCTCGAAGAAGGGTATCTCTACCTTAATGGTAGCACCGTCGTCGGAATAGGTAGCATTACCAAAAAAGCCGTGAGTTACCGCACCTATCATCGCCGCCTCGAGGGTTATCTCGTCAAAGCGGGACAGGTCAAAGGCTTCGGGTGGGAAATGGGGGTATATCTTGAAGGACTCTGCCTTGTAGAGGTTGCGGCATTCGTCCTCTATTTCGTATATTATCTCGGCATCGTAGTGCCTATCAAATGTAAGGTCTACCACAATTACAAGCGGTTGCCTTTGAAGCTTGAAGGCGGCATCGGTGGCACTCTCGAGGAGTGCACGCTTGTCCTTGTCGGGATTATATCTTGAAAAAACTTCTAAAAAGCGCTTCTTGTCCATTGCTGTCCTTTCTTTTTTCTTTTTTGAGTCGCCATCGGGAGCTTATCTAACAAAGCTTTCCTTTATCTCGGCAATAAGCGAGTCTACGAGCCTCTGTTCGTCAACCTTTTTTATTATCTCGCCCTTTTTGAAGACGAGGCCCTCGCCGTCGCCTCCCGCTATGCCGATGTCGGCCTCTCTTGCCTCGCCGGGGCCGTTTACCGCGCAACCCATCAGGGCAACCTTGATAGGCAGTCTGTCAAGTCCCTCGGCCTTTACCCTTTTTTCAAACTCTCGGTGAATAGAAATAAGGTCGATACGAGTTCTGCCACAGGTGGGACAGGAAACGATGTCCATTCTCTTTTCCCTCGAAAGACCAAATACCGAAAGAATCTGGCGCGCGACCTCCACCTCCCTCTCGGGTGTGTCGGTCAGGGATACGCGTATGGTGTCACCAATTCCCGAGGATAGGAGCGCACCGATAGCGGCGCTACTCTTGATAATAGCGCTCTCGCCTCCACCCGCCTCGGTTACACCAAGGTGAAGGGGGTAGTCGGTTTTGGCGGCGAGGATGCGGTTTGCCTCAATCATTTCGGTGGGGGTAGATGCCTTTACCGATATAATAATATCTCTAAAATCGAACTTTTCAAGCAAAGAGGCGTGATAAAGTGCGCTCTCGGCCAGGGCGGCGGCGGTGGGGCCACCGTGCTTTTTCAATATCGAGCTTTCAAGCGAGCCGGAGTTTACACCTATACGAATAGGCACTCGGCTGGCACGACAGGCCTCGGTGACAAGGCGAACCTTTTCGTCGTCGCCAATGTTGCCCGGGTTTATGCGTATCTTGTCCACACCACTCTCGGCGCAGGCTATGGCTATTTTGTAGTTAAAGTGAATGTCTGCAACCAAGGGAATGGTTACACCACGGCGACGAAGGGTGGCAAAGGTCTTCACCGCCTCCAGGTCTGGGGCGGTTATTCTAACTATTTCACAGCCCGCCTCGCATAGACGCATAACCTGACTGTAGGTTGCCTCTATATCGTGGGTGTCGGTGTTGGTCATCGACTGAATACTGACAGGTGCATCACCACCGATGGCCATATTGCCCACTATAACCTTTCTTGTGCGTCTACGCTCCATTGCTTTAACCTCTCAAATCTATAACAGTTGTATTACGTCCTTTACCATAATCACCAGCGACAGACCTAACAATATGAAAAGACCGACGCTGTTTATGATGCCCTCCACCTTTGGTGGAAGACGCTTTTTTGTTATCATCTCTACAAGTATGACTATAAGCCGTCCACCGTCAAGGGCAGGAATCGGCAAAAGGTTCATAAAGCCTAAATTTATACTAATCAGCACGGTGATTTCAAGCACCGAGGAGAAGCCCTGCGCTACCGCATCACCGATAGCACCCGAAATTCCAACAGGCCCGGAAATCGCGCCAACCGAATATCTTCCTGTAAGTAAATCGTATATAGACTCCCAGCACATACGCATAACAAGGCTAGTGCGACGGAAGGAGAGGCTAAATACATTTAAAAAATTCTTTTCAATTCGGGACACCTTGATATCGGGGATGCCAAAGACCTGTCCCTGCTGGGTAAGTTTTGGAAAAACGACGCCCTCTATAACCATAGTCTTGCCGTCTCTTACAACAGTCAAGTCCACAGGATTGTTGCCATGGCGCATTATCTCGTAGGAAAACTCCTCGTAGATTACCACACTTTTACCATTTACGTGGGTAATAAGGTCGCCAACCTCAAGACCGTAATCCGAGGAGGGGCTGACATATTCAAAGCCCTCTACGTTGTTAAATTCGCTCTGGCTAATAAATCCACCGACCTGGGTGTTGCCGTCTACAGTGATAGAAACCAGCAAAATCATAGCCAAAAAGCCAAACAAAATATTTACAGTAGCACCTGCGGCGGTGATGATAAAGCGCTGCCAAGCGGGCTTCTTGTCAAAGGAGTTGGGATCGTCCGACTCCCCATCCTCACCCGGCATAGCAACATAGCCACCTATGGGCAGAATGCCTATGCTGTACTGTATTCCACTTTTCTTCGAATCGTAGGTTATAAGCTTTGGCCCCATACCAATGGCAAACTCGTTTACCGTAACACCAAAGATGCGTGCGGTAATGAAATGGCCAAACTCGTGTATAAATATTAAAAAGCCGAATACTAAAACGGCGGAAATTATCGTAACTATACTATCCAATTTATTTCTCCAAATTAAATTTTTGAAATAAGCCTCTCTGCCACTCTTCTTGCCTCTCTATCGGCGGCGATTATGCCCTCGAGGGAGTGCTCGGCCCCTCGCTCGGTGAGGCTATAAAAACCGCGAGTGACAACCTCGTATATATCAAGGAAGCCTATCTTCTCCTCGAGGAATGCGCCAACAGCGACCTCGTCAAGCGCGTTCATAATAGCGGGCATAGCACCGCCAAGGCTCATAGCCTCCTTTGCCAAGGAAAGGAAGGGGAATGCCTCGGTGTCGGGGGCGGCAAAGGTGAGCTTGCCCACAGAAAACAGGTCGAGGGAGGGGACGTGAGTTTCTGCGCGGTTGGGGTAATCCACCGCGTACTGGACGCACATTCTCATATCAGGGACCGAAAACTCGCCAATTATGCTGTTATCAATATATTCTACCGCAGAGTGCAGTATGCTCTCGCGGTGGATTGTCACAGAAATCGCCTCTGTGGGAACGTCAAACAGATGCGCCGCCTCTATTACCTCAAAGCCCTTGTTCATAAGGGTGGCAGAGTCGACGGTTATCTTGCGCCCCATCTTCCAGGTGGGGTGAGCCAAGGTGTCCCCAAGGGTAACACCGGCAAGCCTTTCTTTTGTGTAGCCATAGAAGGGGCCGCCTGATGCAGTGAGTATTATGCGCTTTAGCTCTTCCCTTTTGCCCGCCTTTAGTGACTGGAATATAGCGGAGTGCTCGCTGTCAACGGGGATAATTTCTACCCCTTTTTCCTTGGCACGCGATGTGACTATTTCACCCGCTATAACCAAGGACTCCTTGTTTGCAAGGGCGAGCCTTTTTCCTGAGTCTATAACCGCCAAGCTTGGCCTAAGTCCTGCCTCGCCAAGGATAGAGTTTACCACAACCTCAGCAGAGCTTTGGTGTATACCCTCGACAATTCCCTCCTCGGTGGCATAGACCTTAATATTTGTGTCAGAAAGCGATATCGCAAGCTCCATCGCCCTCTCGCTATCTGCCAATGCGACAGCACGAGGCAAAAACTCGCGCGCAATATCTTCAAGTGACGAGGCATCGCTGCCAGCACTTATAAAATCAACCTTATATCCTCTGGCACGGGCCACATCAAGGGCCTGTCTACCAACAGAGCCGGTAGCACCGAGGATTGCAATAGTCTTGGTCATAAAACCTCCTTGCCTATCTTTGGGACAAAAATCGCCGCAAGCTTAATTGATGCGGCGATTTTTTATTTATATTGCCGTAAAGGGCGGGAAAAGTAAACAAACCACCATAAGCATTGCCGATATTGACAATACCGAGTCGAATCTGTCAAGTATTCCACCGTGTCCCGGGAGAATGTTGCTATAATCCTTTATACCAAATTCTCTCTTTATCAGAGATGCCCACAGGTCGCCTATCTGTGCAACAATAGTCAAAACGAATCCCATTATGCCAAGAACGAGGTAGTTTGCATCCAAAGAGAAGAAGGACTCGATGATAAATCCATAAAGCAGGAAAGCAAATGTGCCAAATACAACACCCGCTATCGCACCCTCGACCGACTTTTTCGGACTTAATACAGGGGCGAGCCTGTGCTTGCCAAATCTGCTGCCTATAAGATAAGCAAAAATGTCGGGCACCCAGGCACCAATAAAGAGCATCTCAAAGTAGAATACTCCATTTTCCATATAACGGACCAGGCCAAAGGCACTAAACGCCACTATAACATAGGACACCATCATAAAGGCGGATGCCACGGTCTTGTAGCCAAGTGTTCCGCCTGTAAAGACGGATACCGCTACAAGGTAGAACATGTATGCCATAATAGAGAGGGCAAGTATGAGGATGTATGTGGTTTGCGTCTGTGGAGTAAAGAAATACTGATACGAGAACAATGGTAGAAGCGCCGCCAGGATGTACGAGGGCACAGAAACCACATATTTACGGTCAAGCCCGAGAACACGAAGCACTTCCCAACAAGCGAGGGCGGATAACACCCCAAGCGCTATTGGATATACGATATATTCGGAAAAAATGAGTATTGGCAAACCGAACACAAGTATTCCAAGTGCAGTAAGCAGCCTTACTTTCATACAACCTCCCCTCCTTTTATAGACTAATGCTATCAAAAACTTTTCAAGAATTATTTATTTTCTTCCTCTTTGTCAAGACCGCCAAATCGACGTCTGCGCTTGTAGAATTCCTCTACCGCCCCGACCATATCCTTGAGTCCAAAGTCGGGCCAGAGGGTGTCGGTGACATAAAGCTCGGAATACGCACCCTGCCATATAAGGAAGTTGGACACCCTTAACTCGCCAGCGGTCCTGATTATCAAATCGGGGTCGGGAGAGTTGCAGGTATAAAGATGGCGGCTAATATCCGCCTCTGTAATAGGCGAGCATCCCTCTTTTATAGCCTCGTTTACAGCGTGGACTATCTCATCTCTGCCTCCATAGTTTAGGGCAAGATTGCAGACAAAGGGTCGATTTTTCGCCATTTCTTCGACCTCTATGCACTTGTTGCGAAGCTTTTCGGAAAGGACCGACTTGTCGCCAAGGAAGCACATAGAAAAATCGGGATCACTTTTTATTTTAGGTATTACCACATCGTCGAGGTACTTATAGATAAGCTCCATAAGTCCGTCGACCTCCTCCTTTGGCCTCTTCCAGTTTTCGGTAGAGAAGGCATAAAGGGTGCCGTGGTGGACTCCCATTCGGCGGAAGTCCTCGAGAATCTTTTGAATTATTTTCGCCCCTGCAACATGGCCAGCACTTCTTGGCAAAAGGCGCTTTTTCGCCCATCTGCCGTTGCCGTCCATGATGATACCGATAGACTGAAGCCGTTCGTCTACCTGGGGGAGTCCATCCTTGTAGGTAAGTGCCACAGCAATACTCCTTGTGGATTAGATTTCCATTATCTCCTTGGTCTTTGCCGCGGTAACAGTATCAATTTCCTTAACATACTTGTCGGTGAGGTCCTGTACTGCCTTTTCGGAGGACTTTGCCTCATCCTCGGTCATCTCGCCGTCCTTCTTCATAGCCTTGATCTTATCGGTAGCATCACGGCGAATGTTACGAATAGCAACCTTTGCATCCTCGCCCATCTTGGATATCTGCTTGGAGAGCTCGCGACGGCGCTCCTCGGTTGTGGGGGGGAAGCTAAGACGAATGCAGCTGCCATCGTTCTGGGGATTGATTCCAAGATCAGAGGTAAGTATAGCCTTTTCGATACCCTTCATAGCGCTCTTGTCCCAAGCGGTGATAACTATGGTACGAGCATCTGCAACCTTGATCTCTGCTATTGCGGAGATTGGTGTGGGAGAGCCGTAGTAGTCAACCATAATCTTCTTAAGAACATCGGGGTTGGCTCTGCCTGCTCTGATAGTAGAAAGGTTTTCGGTATAAGAAGAGATGGTCTTCTTCATTCTGGTTTCAAAATCTCTGGTATCAAGTTTCATAATATTGCTCCTATATTTTTATGCAAAAATTTATAATTTTATTCTGTGGGTATCTTATTCTGCAATTACTACAGTGCCGACAACCTTGCCCTCTACTGCGGCAATGATATCCTCTGGTGTCTTTAGACCAAAGACACGAATAGGCATACCTGTCGACAGACAGAATGCGGTAGCGGTAGCATCAATAGCCTTAAGGTTCATAGCCAAAACCTCGGATGCCTTTACATTCTCGAGCTTCTTGGCATTGGGATTTTTGCGAGGGTCATCGGTGTATATGTAATCAATGTTTTTCGCCATAAGCATAGCATCTGCACCTATCTCTGCGGCTCTTACTGCACCGGTGGTATCGGTAGAGAGGAAGGGGATGCCAAGTCCTGCGCCGAGAACGACTATTCTACCAGCCTCAAGGTGCGCCTTTGCCGCCTCAGCGGTGTAAGGATCTGCAAAAGGCTGCATAGGAACGGCGGTCATAACAACTGCCTCTTTTCCTGCACGGACAATAGCCTCTTTTAAGCATATTGCATTGATAACGGTAGCAAGCATACCCATACGGTCTGCCGATGTTCTATCCATCTCGCCACCCTGTCTGCCACGCCAGATGTTACCCGCGCCAACTACCACGGCCAACTCGTATCCCTTGTTGGCACAGGTCTTGAGTGCTTCGGCAACTCGGTCGACAAACGCACTGTCGTATATGTCGGTAGAGCCGTTTGCAAGAGCCTCGCCCGACAATTTAAGTAGAACTCTTTTCATAAGAATCTCCTCACAGTATTTTACTTCTATTATTTTACAACAAACTTGACCGTTTGTAAACAGTTTTCTTAAAATTTATTAAATAAATTACCATGCGCACCCTCGCACGCACGATGATACTATCTATTGAAAAGGCTTGTTTTTTGTCTCGCTTGGGGCAAATTTGCTTTGCCTTTTAATTATTTAGCACCGTTTGTGGCTGTTATAGGCTAACTATTACAGGCAAAAACTTAACACGGGTGGGTACTCTCCCCTTTTTTTCAAAAAAATAGAGATAAACAATGAAATGGCATCGCCCATAAGCCCCGGGGTTGTACACTTCACATTTATCTCTATTTTTCTATCGAATTACTTCTTCAGTGCGACTGCACGGCGCGCCTTTTCTGCAATGTTGGCGCTTGTCAAGCCGTAAATCTCAAGAAGCTCGGGCACCTTACCGCTTCTGCCGTAGCTGTCCTCAACACCCACGCGAAGTACAGGAACAGGACAGGTCTCTGCTACCACCTCGGCAACAGCAGAGCCAAGGCCACCAATAATGTTATGCTCCTCAGCGGTGACAATAGCACCAGTCTTCTTCGCACACTCGGTGATAAGAGATGCATCAATAGGCTTGATGGTGTGGATATTTACAACACCTGCATCGATGCCCTCTGCCTTAAGAATGTCGGCGGCCTCAAGAGCCAAGTGGACCATATATCCGTTTGCGATAATGGTAACATCCTTGCCCTCGCGGTAGGTCACACCCTTGCCAAGCTCGAACTTGTAATCGGGCAAAATCTCGTTTGTAATATTAGGAACTGCATATCTACCAAAACGGAGATACATAGGGCCCTCGTAGGTCATAGCACACTCAACCGCTGCGTATGCCTCGGTGGCATCTGCGGGAGAAACTATAACCATACCGGGGATAGTGCGCATAAGGGCGATATCCTCGTTGCACTGGTGGGTCGCACCGTCCTCACCTACGGTGATACCTGCGTGGGTAGCACCAATTTTTACATTAAGGTGGGGGTAGCCTATGCAATTTCGAACCTGCTCGAAGGCTCTACCTGCGGCAAACATAGCAAAGGAGGAGGCAAAAACAGGCTTGCCTGTGGCGGCTATACCTGCCGCAACGCACATCATATTGCCCTCTGCGATACCGCAGTCAAAAAATCTATCGGGGAACTTCTTCTTGAATACACCAGTCTTGGTCGCTGCAGCGAGGTCGGCGTCCAAAACAAGGAAGTCATACTTTTCGCCAAGGTCGGCAAGCGCCGCACCATAGCTCTCTCTTGTAGCCTTTTTATCTGCCATCTTTGTCACCTCACTTAAGCTCTTCGGCAATTTTGGTCAAATCTGCAATAGCAACATGGTACAAATCCTCTTTGGGCGCCTGTCCGTGCCACTCGCAGGCATTCTCCATATAGGAAACACCCTTACCCTTTACCGACTTTGCAATAATGACGGTGGGCTTGCCCTTAACTGTGCGAGCCTCAGCAAAGGCGGAGGCAATCTCTTCAAAATTGTGTGCATCGATGGATATAACATGCCAGCCAAATGCCTCGAACTTCTTGTCGTGGGGGGTGGGGTTCATAACCTCGGCAACAGGGCCGTCTATCTGCAAACCGTTCCAGTCAAGGATACAAACAAGGTTGTCAAGCTTGTAATGAGCGGCAAACATAGCCGCCTCCCAAACCTGTCCTTCCTCACTCTCGCCGTCACCTACAGCGGAATATACCCTATAATCCTTGCCAAAAGCCTTGGCAGAAAGGGCCATACCACAAGCGGCAGAGAAGCCAAGTCCGAGCGAGCCTGTCGACATATCAACACCGGGAACTCCCTTCATATCAGGGTGACCCTGCAGACGAGAATTTGTCTTACGAAGAGTTTTAATCTCCTCCTTGGGGAAGAAGCCGCGCTCTGCCAAGGTAGCATAGAGAGCGGGGGCGGTATGTCCCTTGGAAAGGACAAATCTATCCCTGTCCTCCCAGTTAGGATCCTCGACTCTAATGTTCATCTCTTCAAAATAGAGATAGGTGAGAATGTCGGCGATGGATAGCGAGCCACCGGGATGGCCGCAAGCGGCATTGTAGACACCCTCAATAATGC
>JAZSMN010000078.1:0-7330 GCA_045535925.1 Eubacteriales bacterium | reverse complement strand
CGACTTGAAACCTCGTATCCAAAGTCCACGTGGCCAGGGGTGTCGATAAGATTGAAGATATAATCTACACCATCGTTTGCACGATAATTTAGCCTTACAGCTCTCGCCTTTATGGTAATACCACGCTCGCGCTCGAGGTCCATATTATCAAGGATTTGCTCTTCCATATCTCTCACGGCAACCGTCCTTGTCTTCTCAAGTATACGGTCAGCCAAGGTCGATTTGCCGTGGTCGATATGTGCTATAATTGAAAAATTCCTAATATATTGCTGTTTGTCTGTCACTTTAATATCCTACTTGTCGTTTAGACCTCTGTCATTTTTTTAGAATCGGCTGCGTAGACTTCGCACTTGTTCTCAAGCACAGCCATATCGCTGTCGTGAGCGAGGATGTAAATCTTAATCTTCGGCTCTGTGCCCGAGGGACGAACAATAATCTTGTCATCATTTACAAGTGTGTAGTAAAGCACGTCGGAGGTGGGCTGACCTGTGGGGAGCTGCTCGCCAGTTTCGATGCAAGTAACAATACCCTTCTTATAGTCGCCTATCTTCTTTACATTAACACCGCCGATAGAAGTAGGAGCACAGTCACGAAGCGACTGCATTATTCTCTTCCTCTTCTCGATGCCGTCAAGTCCCTCCATATAGATATCAATTACCTTTTCACGGTAATATCCATACTTTTCGTATAGTGCTGCAAGAGCATCGGAGAGAGTCATTCCAAGCTTCTTGTAGTAGGAGGTCATCTCCAAAATCATCATAGATGCGCCAACAGCATCCTTATCTCTTGCGTAAGTGCCGAGAAGATAGCCATAGGACTCCTCAAATCCAAGAACAAAGCCCTCGCTCTTACCAACCCTCTCGTAGTTCTTAATAACCTCACCGATAAACTTAAAGCCTGTGAGAACATCATGGAGCTTGATGCCATTGTCCTCTGCAATCTTGTAAGCCATATCGGTAGAAACAATGCTCTTTACGCAGTATGCACCATCGTCAAGCTTGCCAAGAGCGCGACGCTGTGTAATAGCATAGTCAAGCAAAAGTGCGCCCATCTGGTTGCCCGAAATTGTGGCAAAGGAGCCGTCGGGAGTTCTGGTCATAACACCAACACGGTCGGAGTCGGGGTCGGTGGCAATAACCAGGTCAGAGCCAACCTTGTTGGCGATATCTATACCCTCTACGAATACGTCTGCGTATTCAGGGTTAGGCTTTTTAACTGTGGGGAAATTGCCGTCTGCCTCCATCTGGCTGTCGACGGTGTAAAGGTGCTTGAGTCCTACTCTTCTAAACACCTCGGGAACAAGAACTCTACCCGCACCGTGAAGGGGTGTATATACTACCTTAAGCGAATCGGCAACCTCGCGAACCGCATCGGGGTTGATAGCGGTTTTAAGTACTGCATCGAGGTATTTTTCGTCAAATTCCTTGCCAAGGATGGTGATAATACCGCTTTTTACCGCCTCGTCGAAATCGGCAAGTCCGGAAAGGTCAAGGCAATCGAACTTTGCTCTCTCGGCAGAAACTACACTTGCCTGCTCGGGTGCAAGCTGTGCTCCGTCCTCCCAATATGCCTTGTAACCATTGTATTCCTTGGGGTTGTGGGATGCGGTGATATTGATGCCCGCAAGCGCACCTGTTTCTCTAACCGCATATGAGAGCTCGGGAGTGGGGCGAAGGTCATCGAAGATATATACCTTTATACCCGCACCAGCAAGAACTCTTGCACTAATGAGGGCGAACTCGCGAGAGTTGTTTCTCGAGTCATAGGCAATTGCAACACCACGCTCCTTGCCTCCCTCTTTTTCAACAAGGGCGGCGATGCCTCTGGTGGTCTGGGCCACGGTGTAAATGTTCATACAACCGATACCCATATACATGGTAGAGCGGAGTCCTGCCGTGCCAAAATCCATAGGAGCGCCAAAACGAAGTTCCTTTGCCTCTTCGTTGGTGGCGATAGAACGAAGTTCCTGCTTCTCTACCTCAGTCAAGGTGGGGGAATTAAGCCATTTGTCAAATTCGATTTGGTAATTGCTCATAGTATATCCTCCAAAAAAATTAGATTACAAAGATTCGGCCGCTTCAATAAGTGCGGTGGCAAGCTGGTCGGGACAGGAGGTGGGCTTGAAGCCACATCTAATACCCTTAAGTCTAGTGATAGCCTCGTCGACCTTCATACCCTTCACGAGAGCGGCAACCCCCTGGGTGTTACCGGCACAGCCACCAACAAACTTGCAGTCGGTAATTACTCCTGCCTCTACGTCGAGAACTATCATACGAGCACAAGTGCCCTGTGTCTTGTATTCAATGTGTTTTGTCATTTTATCCTCCAAAAAATTATTCAAGATTAAGATACATACCAACTGTGGTAAAATCCGAAACAAAAAGCGCTAAATATACAAGCAGGCAGGCGAAAGTCCCTTCTCCCTCCCTTATAACTAAATCGACAAATCTTTCGCTCACGCCTTCATTTACAAACGAAACCGTATCTATACGGTATAGGCTCATACCGAAGAGAGAAAGAGATGAAAGCAGTTCTGGAAGGTTGGAAAAAGAATCCTCACCAAGTCGAAGCTCGAGGTATCTCTCGTCATCCTTGCCACGGCGAGGAACGCTGAAATATTTTGAGACAAGTGCATATTTTAGTTCGGCATTTCCGTCAAGACCAAAGACGGGTGTAACACCGTTTATCTTCAGGTCATTTCGGTAAATAAGCTCGGCGACCGTGTGCAGACGAACTCCACCCTTTTCTTCAAGAGGGAGAAGGCAATAGCCACTCTCACCAGAGCTAACCGCCAAAGCAGAGTCACGCAAGGAAACCGAATAGGTCACTCGAGGTCTGTGGAACTCCTCACAGAATATATCGTATGCTTCGTCTGCCAAAGCATTTTTTACATACACGATGTTCTCTTCCCGCTCACCCGTGGGGAGAAAGTCTCGCTCGGTCAATGGGAAGTCGCTTTCGCGAGTTATAGATACAAACTCACGGCAAAGCACCACTCTGTCAAATCCCGTTATAAGACCAAGAGCGGACTCGATAAATATTTTGTTTTCCTGAGAAATCAAATCCGAAACGGGGTAAGACCCCAGCGAAAAACCAGACGATAAAAAGGAAAGAATTTCGGTGATATTAACACCTTTTTGCCAAAGAGAAATAACATAATCGAGCATCGCCCGTGCTATGTCACAAATTTCAAGTGCGCGCTGCTCTAAAGCTACGCTGCAATTCCTTGCTAAGCTGTCAAGATTTTCCACATTAACCGAATCGGGTACAAATATAAATTCGTCCAACTTGGGCCTCTTTGCATATATTTTATATGAATATTATACAATATTATGATTAAAATTACAATAATAAAATTCATCTTTTAGGATATTTTTTTCACAAAATACTCTTGACAACCCAGCATTGGTTGTGTATAATTATATATGCTTTGCTTAAAGCACCATTGCCGGTATGGTGGAATTGGCAGACGCGTCGGACTCAAAATCCGAAGGTAGCAATACCGTGTCGGTTCGACCCCGACTACCGGCACCAAAAAAACAGAAGTGCAGTTTACTGTGCTTCTGTTTTTTTCGTATTAGCTAAAGGGTCGAACCGTCCAAGCTCTGCTTGGATAGAGTGTCGCCAAGCAAAAGAACGCTTATATCAAACTCCCGCGACACGTAGGTTCTGACCCCGACCATCAACATTAAAGAGTGGCAGTTTACTGTGCTTCTGTTTTTTTCATATTGGCTAAAGGGTCGAACCGTCCAAGCTTTGCTTGGATACAGCATCGCCAACAAAAAGCACACTTAAATGAGAGCTCCGCGATGCGGAGGTTCTGACCCCGACTACCTACATTAAACATATTGTAGTGATAGCTTGCTGTTGCTCTATTTTTTTACATTTAGCCCATGACTAGTGGAGCTATAATAGCTCCTTGACCTCTGCAATGACATGCATGATATTTAATGTATCAACAGACCAACCCTAATTCAGCTTGTTGTTTATCGAATATTTATGCAACAATATGCATAAATCGTACAACTTTTATACAAATAACACCACGATGTTGCCATTATTTATGTACAATGTTACAAAAATATGTTTTTTGTGATTTTTCTCTTGAATATTTATTCAAACAGTGGTAGAATATGCACATATGGTTTTTACGAGGAAATTATGAAAAAAGTATTTATTGATGGAAAAGCCGGCACAACCGGTCTTAGAATAGAAGAACGTCTTTTGGGAAGAGATGATGTAGAGGTCGTCTGCCTACCCGATGAGCTACGCAAGGATAAAGAGGCAAGAAAAAAGATACTAAACGAGGCGGATGTTGTTTTCCTATGTCTGCCAGATGATGCCGCAAAGGAAGCGGTGTCGCTCATAGACAATCCCGAAGTTGTTGTTATCGATGCATCCACCGCTCATAGAACCGCTGATGGGTGGACCTATGGCTTTGCCGAGCTAGCAGAGGAATTTGAAAAGGAAATTTCGGTCTCGAAAAGAATAGCAAATCCAGGATGTCACGCAAGCGGTTTTATTGCACTTGTATACCCCTTAGTAAAGGCAGGAATACTTTCAAGCGATAGCTTGCTGGTAGCCCACTCGCTCACAGGATATAGCGGTGGTGGAAAGAAGATGATTGCAGAATACGAGGACGTGGAGCGTTCGACTCTGTATGATGCACCAAGACAATACGGTCTGTCCCAAATGCACAAGCATCTACCAGAGATGACAAAGATTACTGGACTTAAAAATCCCCCTGTGTTCTGCCCAATCGTATCCGACTTTTACTCGGGCATGGAGGTTACAGTCCCCCTCTTCAAGAATCAACTGGAATGGGGGGCTGTTGAGGACATAAAGAATATTTACAAGAATCTTTACAATGGTCCTGTTGTTACATACATAGACGCACCCGATGAGGGTGGAATGCTCTCAGCCTCGGCTCTTGGAGGCAAGGACAGTATGGAGATTAGTGTTTTTGGTAACGAGGAGCGTATTCTTTTGGTGGCGAGGTATGACAACCTCGGCAAGGGAGCCTCGGGAAGTGCCGTTGAATGTCTAAACATAGCACTTGGAGTACCAAAGACAAAATCACTTGAAATATGACAGTTTTGTTAGACTTTAAGAAAGGATTAGTACAATGGTAAAAATTATTGAAGGTGGCGTGTGTGCCGCTAAAGGCTTCCTCGCCTCGGGAATGCACTGTGGAATAAGAAAAAATCAAACAAAAAAGGACCTTTCCCTAATATATTCTACCGTCCCTGCGACAGCGGCGGCAGTCTATACCACAAACAAGGTTAAGGGTGCCACGCTTACCGTCACAAAATCCAATATATCCAACGGATATGCACAGGCTGTGATTTGTAACAGCGGTAACGCAAACACCTGCAACGAGAACGGAGTTGAGGTTGCTGTCAAGACCTGCAAGGCTTTGGCAGATGAGCTTAGCATCAACCCTACCGACGTTATTGTCGCATCTACTGGTGTAATAGGTCAACCTCTTGATATAACACCTATAAAGAATGCTCTCCCCTCTCTTGTAAAAGGATTGAAGGAAAATGGTTCGCACGATTGTGCAGAAGGTATAATGACAACCGACACTGCAGTAAAGGAGATTTCGGTTTCCTTCACCGTAGGTGGCAAGGAATGTCACATGGGTGGTATAGCGAAGGGCTCAGGAATGATTCATCCCAATATGGCTACTATGCTGGTCTTTATCACCACCGACTGTGCTATAAGCTGTGAGATGCTAAGAAAAGCCCTTTCGAACGATATAAAAGAGACCTTCAACATGGTAAGCGTCGATGGCGACACCTCCACAAACGATATGGTTTCGGTTATGGCAAATGGTCTTGCTGGCAATGAAATAATAACGAGCGAGGGCGAGGACTTCGACGAGTTTATGAAGGCTCTTAACACCATTAACGTGTATCTGTGCAAATGCATTGCGGCAGATGGCGAGGGTGCTACAAAGATGCTCGAATGCAAGGTCTCAGGAGCGAAGGATATCGACAATGCCCGCATAATTGCAAAGAGCGTCATTTGCTCTTCTCTAGTTAAATCGGCTATGTTTGGCTCGGATGCAAACTGGGGACGTATTCTCTGCGCTATCGGTTATAGCGGTGCCTATGTTGATATAAGCAAGGTAGATGTTTCCTTTGTATCAACTAAGGGCGAGATTTTAGTATGCAAGCAAGGTGCAGGCGTTATGTTTGACGAGGATAAGGCAAAGGAAATCCTCCTAGAAAACGAGATAGTTATAGATGTCAAGCTCGGCGATGGCGAGGCAGTGAGCGTAGCTTGGGGCTGTGACCTAACCTATGACTATGTGAAAATTAACGGAGACTACCGTACATAAGAGAGGTAAGCATGGACATTCAGTTGACTAATGCGGGACGTGCAGAGGTTCTAACACAGGCACTCCCCAATATGCAAAGATATTACGGTAAGGTTGTAGTCATCAAGTATGGCGGAAACGCTATGATAAACGAACAGCTTAAGTTACAGGTTATGGAGGACATTGTTCTTCTTCACTTGGTTGGTGTGAAGGTGGTTTTGGTCCACGGTGGTGGTCCTGAAATCACTGACATGCTAAAAAAGATTGGCAAGGAGTCGGTGTTTGTCGACGGTCTGCGTGTAACGGATAAGGAAACAAGCGAAATCGTGCAAATGGTTTTGGCCGGTAAGATAAACAAAAGCCTTGTAAACCTCCTGCAAATCAAGGGTGGCAGAGCCATTGGTCTGTCGGGCATGGACGGACATATGATAAGTGCCGAGGCAAAGGATGAGAGGCTTGGATATGTGGGCAAGATAACCAATGTGGATATTACGCCTATTATGGACCTGCTTGAAAAGGACTATATTCCTGTGGTAAGCACTGTTGGATGCGATATGCAAGGAAATGTATATAACATAAACGCGGATACCGCAGCGGCATATATTGCGACAGAGATGAAGGCTTTTAGGCTTATTACAATGACCGACATAGAGGGTATTCTCAGGGATAAAAATGACCCGTCCTCTATTATATCCTGCCTCGACATTAAGGAAATTAGAGAGCTGTTTTCCTGTGGAGTGATTAGTGGTGGTATGATACCAAAGGTTGAGTGCTGTCTTGAGGCTATCGAGAATGGTGTTGACAAGGTGACAATACTTGACGGAAGAGTGCCACATGCTCTGCTTATCGAGCTGTTTACCGATGAGGGTGCAGGCACAATGGTAGTAAAGGACAAGAAAAATGACAACTAAAGTATTAGATAAAAAATATATTGCTCCTACCTATCGTCGCTTTGACATAGAATTGGTGGGTGGCGAGGGCTCTTTGCTCTATGACGCAGAGGGCAAG
>JAZSMN010000030.1:0-9919 GCA_045535925.1 Eubacteriales bacterium | reverse complement strand
TCTTCGCCAAGCAACTCGGCGACTTCCTCGTCCATCTGTACCTCTACCTCGTAGTCACGAACACCGTCGGCAAAGCCTCCCACAGCATCGGGGTGACTGTCGGTGTAGGCGAGGTAGGGCTTGATATCATAAATGGGGGTGCCGTCGAGTATGTCCGCACCCTCGACTATCAGGCACAGACCCTCACGTTCGCTCTTTTCTACCGTCACAAGTCGCACCGAGCTTAAGCCTATCGGATTAGGTCTAAAGGGGGACCGTGTCGCAAAAACGCCCACTCTCTTGTTTCCGCCGAGCCTCGGTGGACGAACTGTTGGCGACCACTCCTCGCGCTCTGCCTCTGAAAAACACCAGATAAGCCACAGGTGCGAATATCCCTCAATACCTCTTAGAGCCTCGGGGCGGCGATACTCGGGCTCAAAGACTATTTTCCCTCGGGTAGACACCACACCGCTCTGCCTCGGTATACCAAACTTTTCCTTAAAATCAGTATAAATTCTCGCAATTATCTTCATTTTTACAGGTCCTTGTTTTGCTTTATTTATCCCATTTTACCACAAAGCGACAGAAAAGTCTACATAAAAGCATAACTAAAAAGCATAAAATGTTCAAAAACACAAACATACACAAAAATCGGTAGTCACCACGGGAAAATGTATTTCAAAAGTACAAACATTTTGTTCACTTTACCTTGACAAAGTGGTACAATGGTAGTATAATGAAACAAATTTTTATTTAATGTCCCCAAGACAGAAAGGAAAGATTATGAGCAGAGTTTACAACTTTTCAGCTGGCCCGTCAATGCTGCCCCTCGCCGTCCTCCAAAGAGCACAGGCAGAGATGCTTGACTACGAAGGTACAGGAATGTCAGTAATGGAGATGAGCCACCGCTCATCAGCCTTCCAAAAGATTATGGATGATGCCGAGGCACTCCTTCGCACACTTATGAACATACCCTCAAACTACAAGGTTCTGTTTTTGCAGGGAGGTGCATCGACCCAGTTTTCTGCAGTACCGCTAAATCTGCTCTCCGAGCATAAATGTGCCGACTATATCATTTCCGGACAGTTTTCAAGCAAGGCGTACCTTGAGGCAAAGAAGTACGGAGATATACTCGTAGCCGCTTCCAGTGCGGGTGCAAGCCCTCCTTTCTCCTGTGTTCCTACCACCAAGCGCTCGGACTTCCGTCCCGACGCAGACTATGTCCATATGTGCTACAACAATACTATCTATGGCACAAACTTTAAGGAAGTGCCCGACACGGGTGGAATACCCCTTGTAGCAGATATGTCATCCTGTATCCTTTCCGAGCCTGTTGACGTTTCAAAATTTGGACTTATCTATGCAGGAGCACAGAAAAATATAGCTCCCGCAGGACTTACAATTGTCATAGTTCGTGATGACCTTATCGGCAGTGCAAGACCGGACACCCCTGCAATGCTCGATTACAAGTCTATGGCGGACAATGGCTCAATGTACAACACGCCCCCCTGCTATTCCATCTATATGGCAAAGCTTGTCTTCGAGTGGATACTCTCGATAGGCGGACTTGAGGAGATGAAGCGACGCAACGAGCGCAAGGCGAGCGTGCTCTACGATTACCTCGACGGCTCCCAGCGTTATTACTCCGCCCCTGTTGACAAAAACTGCCGTTCTATGATGAATGTAGTATTTACCACGGGCGACGGCGAGCTTGACAAAAGGTTTGTTTTAGCGGCCGAGGCACAGGGACTCAAAAACCTTAAGGGTCACCGCTCGGTAGGTGGAATGAGAGCTTCTATCTACAACGCAATGCCCTACGAGGGTGTGGTTGCGCTTGTGAAGTTTATGAAGACCTTCGCAGCCGAAAACCCAAAAATTCAAGATATTGGTATAGAATGATAAAAAACAAAAATTCGCAAGGTGTCCCGTATGGGGTGCCTTGCGCAAACTATTTTAAGGTGGAAATTATGATGAAAATTCAGCTTATGAACAAGATAGCAAAAATTGGTACAGACCGCTTTGGTCAGGGATACGAGGTAGGCGAGGATATAACCGCCCCCGACGCGATGCTGGTGCGCAGCGCCTCTCTTTTGGACTATGAGTTTTCCGAGGAGCTTCTCGCTATTGCCCGTGCAGGCGCCGGGGTAAATAATATCCCCCTTGATAGATGCTCCGAGAGGGGCATAGTGGTCTTCAACACCCCCGGAGCAAATGCAAATGGTGTAAAGGAGCTGGCGATAGCCGCCCTGATACTCGCTTCGCGTGATGTGGTGGGCGGAGTAGAGTGGGCAAAGACCCTCTCGTCCCCCGATGTGGCAAAGCAGGTGGAGAAGGGGAAGGGCAGATTTGCTGGATGCGAAATCCTTGGCAAAACCCTGGGTGTAGTAGGACTTGGTGCCATAGGCGGCCTGGTGGCAAACACCGCGCGTTCGCTTGGTATGAATGTCATAGGATGCGACCCCTACCTTACTGTTGGGGCGGCTTGGAGCCTCTCGAGCTCGATAAAGCACGCCGACAGCTATGACCAGATATATAAAGAGTCGGATTACATAACCCTCCATATCCCCTCGACCAAAACCACAAGGGGAATTATAAACCGAGAAACAATAGCCAAGATGAAGGACGGTGTACGCATAATCAACCTCGCTCGCGCCGACCTTGTAGACACCGAGGCAATTCGTGAGGCGCTCGAAAGTGGCAAGGTCGCGGCCTACGTCACCGACTTCCCGACCGAGGAAACCCTGGCGCTCCCAAGGACTGTAAACATTCCCCACCTCGGTGCATCCACTATGGAGAGCGAGGACAACTGTGCGGTTATGGCGGTCGACCAGCTGAAGGAATATCTCGAGACAGGCAATATTAAAAATTCTGTAAACTACCCCGCGGTGAGCATCCCATATAGCGGTATGCGAAGAATTTGCATCTGCCACCTCAACGTGGCAAATATGCTCTCGAGCATCACCGGTACCATATCCAAGGAGGGATTAAACATCGAAAATCTCTCCAATGGCTCAAAGGGTGAGTACGCATACACCATAGTCGAGCTTGGCAGGGATATCGCCATACCCGAGTGCGTGATAGAGGGCATAAATTCCCTTGGCGGCGTGATTAGAACCAGAATGATATAACCGCCACATTCGCAGGAATAAAACACGGCAAAAGCGGTGAGGATAAAAGCGAAAAAATGGTAAAATTTAAATCATAAGGACTACTTGAGTCAAAAACCACATAAAAATGACAGGGCAGGGTGAAAAATCCAGCCCTGTTTTCTCGTTAAATTCATAGTGTATATCACCCATTTTTTCCTGTTCGAGCCACGCCCCGAAGTTCTCTGTATCGCTTCAATAAAACCGTATTTTTAGTATTTTCTTGCATTTCTATGCAACAATTAGAACTAAAAATCGAGATTTGTCGCCTTTTTACAAAAAAAAGAATTATAATTTGTAAAAAAAGCCAAGGTGGGTTCTTGCCAATAAATATTGAAAAAGAAATATGCTTGTGTTATAATGTATAAGGATATAATTATAGAGCGATGTGCGTCTGCGCAGGCTTTATTTAGGAGTGAAATATGTATGATTTCCAGAAGGCAAATATGTTCAAACGCATATCAGCCTTTCTTTTTGATTTAATATTGCTTTGTATTGTGGCGGTTGGATGCGCCTACCTGTTGTCCGCCTGCCTCGGATACGATGCACCCCTCGCCGAGCTTGACAGTATCAAGGTCACCTACGAGCAGGAATACACCACCACCGAGTATGAGGTGAAGTTTGAGATAAGCTCTGCCGATTACGAGGCGCTGACCGAGGCGCAAAAAGAGATATACCAGAAGGCATACAGTGCCTTCGCGAAGGACGAAAGAGCAAACTACCTTACCGCACAAATTGTGAATCTCTCGCTCCTTATTACCTCCTTTGCCATTCTACTTTCCTTCGTCCTCTTGGAGTTTGTTGTCCCCCTTCTTTTCGGAAACGGACAAACCGTTGGCAAGAAGATTTTTGGTGTGGCGGTAATGCGAGAGGACGGCGTAAAGATATCCCCGGTTATCCTCTTTATACGTACAGTGCTTGGCAAGTACGCGGTGGAGACGATGATACCGGTCTATATCCTTATGATGATTTTCCTCGGTGCGATGGGCATTATGGGTCTTATCACACTTGGTGCGATTTTGGTTATTGAGTTGGCTCTTATCTTTACCTCCCAGGCGAGGACACCCCTCCACGACAAGCTTGCGCACACCGTCTGTGTCGATATGGCGAGCCAGATGATTTTTGACAGCACCGAAGAGCGCCTCGAATATCAAAAGCGTATCCACGCGGAGCAGGTTGCAAACGAGAGGGACTAAAGAAAACCCTTTTGTAAAACCGATTACTAAATTTGTTAGCTATAAACTTGGCATAAATAAAACATGACATAAAAAGGAAGGAAGACGACATGAAAGTTGTTTTGCAAAATTTGACCAAGGTTTTCCCCAGCCGAAATAAGAAGTCAAACGAAGAGGTTGTTGCTGTTAGCGACTTCACCTTCACTATTCCTGACGGAAAGCTGATAGGACTCCTTGGCCCCTCGGGTTGTGGAAAAAGTACGACGCTGTATATGATCAGCGGTCTGCAAAAACCCACGGGAGGACAGATCTTCTTTGGTGACGAGGACGTTACCGAGCTCTCTCCCGAAAACAGAGGTGTAGGTCTTGTGTTCCAGAACTACGCACTCTATCCTCATATGACAGTAAAGCAGAACATTATGTTCCCGCTTGAAAACCTTCGTGGTGCTGATCGTTTGACCAAGACCGAAATGATCGAGAAGGCATATGAGGCGGCAAGACTCGTACAGATTGACGAGCTTATGGACCGTAAGCCCAGCGAGCTCTCGGGTGGTCAGCAGCAGCGTGTTGCTATCGCCCGCGCACTTGTAAAGCTCCCCAAGGTTCTTCTCTTGGACGAGCCCCTCTCCAACCTTGACGCAAGACTTCGCTTGCAGACCCGTGAGGAGATTCGCCGCATCCAGAAGGAGACCGGCATCACCACCATTTTCGTAACCCACGACCAGGAAGAGGCTATGTCTATTTCTGATATGATAGTTGTTATGAAGCTTGGTGTTCTCCAGCAGATCGGCGCACCCCAGGAGGTATACGACGATCCTGCAAACCTCTTTGTTGCTAAATTCCTTGGTACTCCCCCCATCAACGTATTCGAGGGTTATGTAAAGGGCGAGAAGCTCTATATAGGCGGCATTACTCCCATTGTTGAAATAGAGGAGCCCGCCGAGGGTGAGAGCGAAAATAGAGAGCCCATCGAGCGCATAGTAGGTTATAACTGTGAGGGCGGCGAGTGCGTTATGGATGTACCCGGCGTATCCGACCAGCTTGTTACCATTGGTATTCGTCCCGAGGGCTTCATAGTAGATCCCGAGGGCGCCTTTGAGTGCAACCTCTCCAACGTTGAGGTTATGGGACGTGACGTCAGCGTGGTTTCTACCCACCCCGCATCTCTTAACCCCACCATTCGCTCTATAATCGATGCAGACAATATGGTATCCATCACCGGATCTACCGTTCGCTACAACCTCAAGCCTCACAAGGTATTCCTCTTTGGTAGGGAAGACGAGGCACGCATTCGTTTCGAGGTGAAGTGATATGGTTGATAGTAAAAATTCTTGGAAGGCCTGGTTATACCTGTCGCCTGCCATAGTACTCCTGATGGTATTCACCGTCTGGCCTATCATCAATACCATTCGTATGGCATTGCTTGAGAACTACAGCAGTATGGGTGAAGTCGGTGGTATGCAGTACAACTTCGGTATCGGCAACTTCTTCCAGGTGATTGAGTACAAGCAGTTCTTACAGTGCCTTGGAAACACGATGCTCCTTACCGTGCTTACTGTTCCGATTTCCACCTTCGTTGCTCTTCTTATCGCAGTTTGCTTAAATGCTATCAAGCCCCTGCAGAAGCTTCTCCAGACTATATTCTTCCTTCCATATGTAACCAACTCTATCGCTATCGGTATGGTATTTGCCGCTATGTTCAATATGGTTGGCTCGGCATTTGGTACAGAGAATGAAATTATCGTTACAGCGGGTATAATAAACAATGTGCTCGGCTGGTTTGGTATGGATCCCATCTCTTGGGTAAATGCGGGCTCCTCCTACTGGGCTAACATATTTGTTATGGTGGTCTACATCGTGTGGAACGCGCTCCCCTTCAAGATACTTATTCTTCTTGGCGGTCTTCAGAGCATCAACAAGCAGTATTACGATGCTGCAAAGGTTGATGGCACCAGTCGTGTTCGCGTATTTACGAGAATTACCGTTCCTCTTCTTTCCCCCATGCTTGCCTATGTTATCATTACAGGCTTCATCGGTGGATTTAAGGAATACTCCAGCATCGTTGGTATCTTCGGTGACGATATGGGTCCTGCGGGCGACCCCGGTAGACTGAACACCGTCGTAGGCTTCATTTATGATGCACTTAAAAATAACCAGGGCCGTGCCAGTGCCGCCGCTTTGATTCTGTTTGCTATTATTTTTGTTGTGACTATGATTAACCTCTATGTCAGCAAAAAGAATACACACTATTAAGGAGGTGCAGCATGTCGACATTAACACAAACTATGCAAGAGCGTGATATAAAGAAGGTTGCCACCTCTCAGCAGGTAGGAAAGATTATTAGCAAGACCTTGACCTACGCGTTCCTTATATTCATGGCGCTCATTGTTATATTCCCCTTCTATTTCATGCTTATATCCTCGGTAAAGTCGCTTGCGGAATATCAGGAGCCCGAGATGACATTCTTCCCCCGTCAGATATTGCTTTCCAACTATGTAGATGCTTTTGACAAGGCGAACCTTGGACAGCTCTTCCTTAATACTGTATATGTAGGAGTTGTATCCACCATTCTTTCCTTGGTAATTACCGTCCTTTCGGCGTTTGCCTTTGCAAGACTTGAGTTCAAGGGCAAGGATGCATTGTTCGGCGCCCTGCTTGCAACAATGATGATCCCCGGCGAGCTCTTTACCATCACTAACTATGTGACTGTATACAACTTCGGCTGGACGAAGACGTTCACCGTTCTTATCGTTCCATTCCTTGTTAGTGTATTCTATATTTATCTTTTGCGTCAAAACTTTATGCAGATACCCAACGAGCTCTACCTCGCCGCAAAGGTTGATGGAACCAGCGATCTTAAGTATTTGTGGAAGGTTATGATACCCCTAGCGCTCCCCACGCTTATCTCTATCACCATTCTTAAGATGATGGGTGCGTGGAACTCCTATGTATGGCCTCGACTCGTTGCAAACGACGAGGCACACCAGCTTATCACCAACGGCTTGCGTAACGCCTTTACCGAATCTACCGGTGACGTTAACATCCCCGTCCAGATGGCTGCGGTTGCCATAGTATCCTTCCCTCTGTTCCTTGTATTCGTATTCCTTCGTAAATATATTATGAAGGGTGTTTCCCGTAGCGGTATCAAGGGTTAATATTTCGGTTTTACCGATTATTATAAATAAAATGCAAAGATATATGAAGAAAGGGAAAATAAAGTGAAAAAAATTCTTGTATCCGTCATACTTCTTTTTGCAATCTGTATGAATTTGTTTGTGGCAACCTCTTGCTCTAACAGAACAAATCTTGGAGAGTTTGTAATTCCTGAAGAAGGCTTTGACACCACAACTCCTGTTACTATTACATTCTATCACACCATGGGACAGAACCTTCGTGACGTTCTTGACCGTTACATCCTGGAGTTCCAGGCTATGTATCCCAACATCACCGTGCTCCACGAGCAGGTTGGTGGTTACGAGGACGTTCGTGACCAGATAAAGACCGAGCTTGCTGTTGGCGCACAGCCCAACATTGCTTACTGCTATCCCGACCACGTTGCTCTTTACAATATGGCAAAGGGTACAGTTGCTCTTGACGACCTTATTGCAAGCACCATCTCCATAACCCGTGAGGATGGAACTGTCGAGACTCTTGGCTTCACAGAGGAGCAGCAGGATGACTTCATCACCGGTTACTACGAGGAAGGTAAGCAGTTTGGCGATGGCAAAATGTACACCCTTCCTTTCTCCAAGTCCACCGAGGTTTTTTTTTATAATAAGATTTTCTTCGAGGCGTGCAACAAGATATATTCATCCGACATCGAGCTTAATTTGAGTGGCAACCCCGTATATCTTACCGATGATAAGGGCGAGTTCATTCTCGATGCAGAGGGCAACAAGCAGACCAAGCCCAACCCCCACAAGGGTGATGATACCTACCTCATCTCTGTTCCCACCACTTGGGACCAGATGGAAGAGGTTTTGGCAAAGATAAAGAAAATCAACCCCACCTCTACTCCTCTTGGCTATGACTCCGAGAGCAACTGGTTCATCACTATGTGTGAGCAGCTCGGCTCTGATTACACCAGTGCTGAGGGTGAGAAGTTCATCTTCGACAACGAACAGAACAGAGCATTCGTTGAGAGATTCCGCGATTGGTACCAGAAGGGTTATGTAACCACCCAGGAGCTTGGTGGTGGTTATACCTCCGCGCTCTTCAAGAAGAAGGATACCGATGCCGGTAAGGCTTATATGTGTATCGGTTCTTCCGCAGGCGCTTCCAACCAGCGTCCCAACTTGACCAATGGTAAGTACGACTTCGAGGTTGATATCACCAGCGTTCCTCAGGTAGATCCCACAAATCCCAAGGTAATTTCCCAGGGTCCCTCTGTTTGTATCTTCAACAAGGCTAACCCTCAGGAGGTTCTTGCTTCCTGGCTCTTCGTTAAGTTCTTGACTACCAGCACTGCCTTCCAGGCAGAGTTCTCTATGGTTTCCGGTTATATGCCCGTTATCAAGTCTGTTAGCGAGGATCCCGTATATCGTGATGAGTTCCTTGCATTTGCAGACGGTGGTGCTAACATTACCGCTCTTTCTGCAAAGGTTGCTCTTGAGCAGCACGAGGCTTACTACACCTCCCCCGCCTTCATAGGCTCGGCAGAGGCTCGTGACCAGGTTGGACTGCTCATGCAGAAGTGCCTCTCCGAGAAGGCCGATGACGTCAAGGCAATGATTAAGAAGGCATTTGAGGATGCCGTTGCTGAATGTAAGTACCAAGCAGGTGGCTAATGATGAAAAACACTATTATCACCCGTGTTGTCTCGGTGTTGCTATTGGTGACGATGCTCTTAGGGCTCGTCGCCTGCGGCACCCCCGCGGACGAAACTCCTACCCACGTTGACTATGCCAGCGAGGTAAAGCTTGATATGGGCTCTGATACCTTCAAGCTTAAGGTTGACGTTCACATTTACATCGACGGTGACACCACACACTTTAACGTTCCTACATCTGTTCACGAGGAGGGCGTGCTTAAGGCAAGATACCTTGCCATCAACACACCCGAGTCCACAGGCCGTGTTGAGGCCTGGGGCAAGAAGGCGTCCGACTTTACCAAGGAGCGTCTTAAAAATGCAACCTCTATTATTATCGAATCCGACGACGACAAGCTTAATGCCGACTCTACCGGCAACCGCTATATGCTCTGGATCTGGTACAAGACCGAGGAGTCCGAGGATTACCGCAACCTCAATATCGAGATACTTCAAAACGGACTCGCAATAGCCTCCAACTCTGCTCAAAACCGTTACGGCGAGACCTGTATGAAGGCTATCGATCAGGCAAAGGCAGAGAAGCTTCACGTTTACTCTACCGAGAAGGACCCTGATTTCCACTACGGTGCCGCAGAAGAGATGACTCTTAAGCAGCTTCGTACCCATATTACCGAATACGGACAGAAAAAGGTAGCCTTCGAGGGCGTAATTTCTGCTATCTATGACGGCTCCTTCTATGTTGAGGAGTACGATGCCGAGACTGGTATGAGCTATGGTGTGTCTGTTTACTACCAGACCGCAGGCCTTCCTCCCCAGGCAATCAGATTTATCGAGCTTGGCAACCGTGTTCG
>JAZSMN010000171.1:0-3587 GCA_045535925.1 Eubacteriales bacterium | reverse complement strand
TTTTCATCATAAGTATATTCTATAATTTTTTTAGTCTCATACCAAGTGAAAGGTTTTAAATTTCCGTTTGAATCATATTCAGGTTCTTTATTTCTAACATAACTGTGGGTATAATATTCTCGAATCAGTTTTTCTGAATCGTCATATTCATATTGGTAAAATTCGAAGTCTAAACCAGTGCTATAAGTTGTTTTCTTGGATATGCACCGACCTCTTTCGTTGTATGAATATATTGTAGTTGCTGTGCCAAAAGTTTCTTTAGTTAATAGCCCGTTCTCATATTCGTATTCAATATCATATTCAAAATAACCAAATTCAATTGTTCCATACGATCTAATTAAGTTACCATTTTTGTCATACTCAAAATGTATGATTGAACGTTGTGTTTTGTAATCACTACCAACATCGTATTCCGAAAACTCTTCGATCAAACCATCACTGTTGTATTTTATGAAGGCATCAGTTGAGCCTAAATCATAAAATGTTCTTTTAATATGTGTCGGGACATATATATAAGCGTTGTTGTTTGCATTTATCAAGATATCAAAAAGAATTATAGAAATAACGGTAATTACAGTTATTATTGCTACAAATAATACGATGATTTTTTTCTTTTTTGGGTTTATTTGTTTTACCTCGTTATGTATTACTTTCTCTTCTATATTTTCAAGGTTATTATTCTGTTCTTCCACGTTAGATGCTCCTTTCAAAATCAAAAAGTGCGCCACCCGAAGCCGGCGAACCGAAAATGCAAACTCCGAGTTACTAAACTGCATCGAGATGTAGTTTAACACTTTTATTATAACACAATGCAGGCATTTTTTTCAATAGTTATGGCAATATTTAGATTGCAACTTTTTCGTAAACTCTTCGACCACATCATTTACGGAAACATCAAAACGCGTTATAATGTTTTCAGGAAATACGCAAACGATGTGTTCGGCGAATATGATTTTATGGTTCAAAAGCTCCTTAAGTCTTATATAATAAGACTTTTTGCAAAGCCTCCCCGCTCTGAAGCCCTTTCAAAACGCCTAATGCAAAGAGATGATGGGACTTATTGGTATGGGTAACAACCCTATGGTAGGCGCTACTGTTGCAGTTGCGGTTGCTATCGAAGAGGCTTGCAAGTAATTCTTTAATTGCTTAAATTAAATAAGAAATTAGAAGAGGTCAGGTTCGCTTGACCTCTTTTTATGGGCCTTATACCGATAAAATATAATGATTTATCAAACTTACACCAAAATGTCCTCCAAAATCCACTTTTTGATAAGCTTGTAGCCATATAAAAATCATAAGGCTGTGTCCTCCAAAATCCACTTTTTAATAAGCTTGTAGTCGGGGACGCATTGGTACTCGCCGCATAGGACCTTTTCCTCGACTCTTTTTATGTAGTCCATAACCTTATCCTCGCCGACAAGGGTTATAAGGTAGAAGAACTGTTCGGGAGTCATTTTCACAATTCCATTTTCGGTTATTTCGTAGAACTCGTGGATAGGGCGTCCCTCGTCACCGATAAAGTCAAAGAGTGTTGCTTCGCCGCGTTTAACCCTTCGGGGTGTGGGAATTTCGGCTTTCCAGTCTCTCTGTGGTGGGGCGGGGGCATGTACATTTTGTGTGGTGGGTGGCGAAGGGGGCGGTGTTTTTACGACCTTGTAAATCGTATGACCATTATCTTTGCTCTTCATAATTAGTCCTTTGTTAAGAAGGATTTTTAGCGTTCTTTTAACCGTGCTCATCGAAAAACCGCTTAGGCGTGAGAGGTACTCGTGAGAGCCATAGAAATTTCCCTTATTTTCGTTAAAGGCGTAAAGTATTGCATATATAAGTAGTTCCGACCCTCCAAGTCCGAGCTCTTCTATCATAAATATGTATATTGGGTAATAGGTATTTTGTGATATTTCTTTAATCATTTTGCACCTCGTTTCTTCGGTATAATTATATCAAAAGAAATGCTCGCAGTAAGTACACCCAGAGAACAAATTGTTATGATATTTTTCTCTTTGAAATTGTGCAAAGTGCAAAAATTAGATTGCGAGGAGTGTCGAAAGCGTGTAGGGAACTGCGTTCCCGATGGTCCAATGGTAATATAAAGAATGTGTTTTGCAAAAACCAGAAGGTAAACATCACAAATTTCGTCATTCATCAAGCACCATCTAATATCAAACTTTTGCGGTAAGGTATTTGTTTTGATATTGCGGACCGTCTGGGACGCCTGTCCCTACAAAGAAAGATATTATAACATAGTCGGCAGATAGAAGGACAAGGGATAAGCTTCAAATTTTCATTTTAACTTGTTATTATCACATTTAAAAATGTTGGGCGAAAGCCCTTTAATTATATATGTTAGTAGTTGTTTTACTATAATTTATCTATATTTTTGTAGGTCAAAATGAGCTGTTTGGAGGGTCAGATTGAACTGTTTATAGGGTCAAATTGAGCGGTCATTTTGAACCTTAATTTCATAAGGTTTAGTTATTCTAAAAACAGGGGATAGGGAATAGAGGCGCAAATTTGTATAATAAACCAAGACGCTATTGACTCTAAAGAGGGGATATGGTATACTTATCTCTGTTAAGTTGTATGTGTTTTTGGAGGAGAGATGGATTCAAATTTTTCGCCCAATTTTACCGAGTATGTGTATGACAAAAAGGCCGAGGGCAATATTTTGCTCGGCCGTGTGCTCTTGGTGATATTTTATGCTTTGTTTGTGGTGGGATTTTTTCTGTTTTGTTATATAAGCAGGATTATACCCCTGTTTGCTCTGTGTCCTTTTGTGACTTGGGTGTTGGTGTTCTTTACTTGGCGACTGGTGAGTTTTGATGTGTATTACACCTTTGAGCACGGAAGACTCGAGGTCGGCAAAATGAGGGACGTGAAAAACTCGAGAATTAAGAAGCCCGTGTTGACGGTTGAATGTAAAAATATCAGCTATGTATATAGGTACAGCGATGCTCTTGCCTCTGGCAAGCTTGTCGGGGTAAAGCTGTTTAACTTTTCACAGAGTCTGTCCTCTTGTAATAGCATAGTCATTATCTCTGACAATGGGGAAGGGGCATTTGCAGTTGTGGTAGAGGCTACCGACAGACTTATAAAGCTGCTTAAATCCTTTGTAAAAGTGGGATTTGAGATTTCTTAAGCGCGTGTTATAATAGCATATAACCCCGTTGTTATGTTAGTTTTACTATTAAATCAAAGATAAACTTAACACGGGTGGGGGCATTTGCCTCTATATCGCAGTTCGGTAAAGCTGGCTATTACTATAAAAACCTCAATAAATTTATATTGATATATCAATAATGCAACTAATTGTTTACATTTTGCATAGAAAAAGACCTTGTATTTACAAGGTCTTTTTTTGCTTTGTTTGCTTTTCTAAATCTTATACTCCAGAGTAAGCGGAGAAGCCGCCGTCGATGGGAAGAACCACGCCGGTGATAAAGCTTGCCGCTTCGTTGTTAATAAGGAAGAGAAGTCCGCCGTCAAGCTCGGTGGATTCGCCGAAGCGTCCCATGGGAGTTGCAGCAAGGATCTTGCCCGTGCGTGCCGTGGGTGTGCCGTCTTCATTCCAGAGGAGCTTGGCGTTC
>JAZSMN010000046.1:0-2471 GCA_045535925.1 Eubacteriales bacterium | reverse complement strand
GATTGATTATTGTTTTAGATATGTGTATTTAAGTAGTAGAATTAAAAAATAACAAAATGATAATCGTTTGGTATTATAATTAGTAAATTTATGTTAAAATTCGCATTTTTTGAGTTTTTAAGGCAAAAACTGGTAAAATATGGCAACATTTTCGTCTCTTGGGTTATTTATGCCCAATTTTATGCATTTTTGGATATTTAAAGAGTAAAACATACGAACTGTGCTATAATGCTTTACTAAAACCACCTTAAAACAGACATTTATAGGGGTATAGTAGATTTAAAATTCGTAAAATATACGATATAAATGTAAACATTCTATATGAATATTTATACACTATTATTTACTAGTCAGATTTTTTTAACATTGAATATAGTCCTCAATTTTGATACTATTTTACTCTAATTTTCATCCCACATGTGTGGTTGTATATATACATAATTTTGCGTGAAATAAAGCTGTAATTTTGCTTGATTTTGTATTGTTATAGTGGTATAATAATGTTGTTTAGATATGCTTATGATACTAATTATTGTGTTGTATAAGAGTAAGGAATAACAGATTATATAGAGTCTACCGCGGTCTGGTGCTTCGCTGCTTCGGTTTTACCTGGTGTTAAGCTTTAGTATAACGGCCTTGTTTTGTTGGGTAAATATACTTATACGGAGCATAAATATGCATATATTAAGCGAATTGTTTATAAATATAAGGAATATTATAAATTTTATGAATAAGTACTTTATTGAAAAAGAAAACATAAGAAATGAGTTTGAGTGTATAATTTATTTACTTCGTCACGGTGAGAGTGTAGGAAATCTAAACAAGGTTGTTCTTGGACATACCAACCTTCCGCTTACTGATAAGGGTAAGGAACAGGCCCTTTTGAGTGCTGATTATCTCTCAAAGGTGAAGTTTGATGCTATATATTCCTCCGACCTTGCGCGCGCCTATTCCACAGCCTTGCCAAACTCTTTGTATCACGGGCTTGGGATTGTGAGTGACTCTCGTTTTAGAGAGCTTGGATTTGGTGATTGGGAAAATAGAGCGGTAGTCGAGCTTATCGAGGAGTATGGCGATATGTTCTGGAAGGAGTGGAGAGGCGATTTTGGTCGATTTACTCCGCCTAATGGTGAGGCTGTTGTGGATGCCGCGACAAGAATTGTAGATGCCATTTTAGATGTAGCGAAAAAGCATATCGGTGGTGCGGTTTTGATTGCATCTCACGCGGCTGTAATTCGTGGTGCTTGGGCAAAGGTGCTGGGGTATGATCCCTCGGAGTGGGCAGAAAAGGTGGACTTTCCTACCAATGCTTCCTTCTCGATTTTGGGTTATCGTGAGGGCAAGCTTTACCCTATTGCTTACTCGGTTGACGAGCATCTTGGTGCCATCAAGACAGGTGTGCCAAAGAGCATAAACTGATTTTTTCTAAAATATATTGACATAACAAACAAAATAGTATACAATACTATTACAGAGTCGATCTCGTCCTAGTGACACTTGGTGCCCTTATGGGTTGCCCCATCGACTCTTTTTTTATTTTGGCGCGTAGGATTAATGGGTTATTTTTTTTTACACACCCCGACGAGATCCCACTCGGCTTCGCCTCGTGCTTTTTCGCTTCGCTCAAAAGTTCGACAGGCTCAGGATGACACCGTCGGTGGCACTACTGTTATCCTCTTGCTTTGCCCAGGTAAAACCTCATATTTTATAACGGACTGCCATGAACGCCGGTCCCTACACGAAGATAACTTCACTCACGAAGTTAACTTAACCTTTTAATACCGTAAGACGATGTGTTGCCTCCCTCAGAGAGAGCGGGGAACCGCTTGCGGTGTAAGGAGCCTGCGTGTAATAAGGCTGAAGATTATCAGGGCTAAAGAAAGTAGGTTATATAATTTCTAATAATTCTCATAGATGCTCGACCTATGTAGAGCCACACGCATTCTCACCCAGTCACCTTCGGTGCCAGCCCTCTCCCGGAAAGGGCCTTGAGAAAGAGCGATGAAAATACAGAATTCATAATGCGGAATGCATAATAAAAATGAAAAGTGGATTTCACTTACGGAGCAAAATTCAATTTTTCGAGGACCGACCCAGGTGAAGGGGCCTACATTTCGGGCGAACACAGTTCACCCCTACGGGTTAAAAATAGAATATTGAAAAAGGGAAATTGAATTTAATCGCCTAACAGGGCGAACTTCTTTTTTAAGGAACGCTCTTTGGACGGATCCTCACAGTGAATTATTCGCAATCTTGCTTTTTAATGCTTTGTTTGTTTTTATTTTTTGGAGCAGATATGTAAAGAAGTGTTTACACTATTTATCTAACTGCCTATGTCGTGTTAAGTTTTTATATTTTCTAGGGCGGTTTGTTTTGTCGGTTAAACAAGATTTGCGCGCGGCAAATTATCCTTTATCTAAAGGCGGAAAAAAACACTTGACTTTACAAAAATAATAATATATAATATAATT
>JAZSMN010000159.1:0-19005 GCA_045535925.1 Eubacteriales bacterium | reverse complement strand
CCCAGAGACATGCAACAGTAAGCCTGTTAAAGCAATTGGCGAGGATGCATTCTATGGATGCCTGAGCCTTGGCGAGGTCATAATTGGTAGCCGTGTTACCTCTATCGGAAAGTCCGCCTTCGCCTGGTGTGAGAGCCTATCGAGTATCAAATACCGAAGCGCACAGTCGGGATGGAACAGCATCTACAAGGGCGACCTCCGGGACGGTGGCACCGGCAAATGCACGATAACCTATAACTACAAGGGCATGCAACTAAAAAGGCCTGTCCCATAGGAACAACCGACCTACAAAAGGCTTGTCGGGAGCAAGAAACCACCCAAAAAAGAAAAATGCCTATATGACCCTCGGACAAGGGTATCACATAGGCAAGGACAAAATTTAAGAGCGAGAAGGATATCCCTCTCGCTCTTTTTATTATATTTAGTATACAGACGCGAAAAACAAAATCAATACTCGGCGAGGAATGCCTCGGTTATCGCAATGTCAACCGCCATATTCTCTGTGCCACGAATGATATTGATAGTAACCGACGAGCCTACGCGTGCGTTTAGCATACTGTCGATGACCTTGTACATTCTGTCAACCTCGTAGGTCTTGCCGTCTATAACAATAGACTTGATAATGTCACCGCTAAAGAGAAGCCCCTCGACCATAGCACCGCTGTTTACCGAGCCGACAGCCACGGTTTCCTTCTTCTCTATCTTGCCGCTCTCGGTGTCATACTCTGCGTGCGCCTCGGTCACCTGGACGGTGATTCCCATAAGACATCTGTATGCCGACTCTTTATCCGTGCCGTCACAGTAGTAAAGAATGTTGTCCGCTATATATTTTACCACATTTGAGGGGATAGCATAGCCGATGCTGTCTATCTCGTTGTCCACCATTTTTGCGTTTACTATACCGATAAGGTTGCCCTCTGCATTAAAAAGACCGCCGCCCGAGTTTCCACCGTTTACCGCTGTGTCTATTCGCATAACACGAAGGCTGATAGGAGTATATCCGTCAGCACCCTCCATATCCAGGTATTCACTATCCACATTGACATAGCCGACGGTGGCCGAGATACCCTTTGCCGCCGCGTTGCCTATCGCGATAGCCATATCAAGCACCGCCACCGTGTTAGAGTCGGCAAAGTCCACCGCTCTTGCACTACTCTCGGCGAGAACCCTGCTTCCCTCTATCTTGAGCACAGCGATATCATAGTTCATCGAACCTCCCACATAGGTGGCATCAATGGCATACTTGTCGCCAATCGTCTGGGGCTCGGAGCCGTAGAGATATACGGAAATCTTGTCGCTTATACGGTTTGTAGTCAAGGAAAGGCTGTTGTACACCACGTGGTAGTTAGTTATAATATACGCGTCGCCCTTTTCCTTGTCGAGCTTGTAAATAACGCCCGAGCCGGAAGAGGTTGCGGTGGTTTTCTTGTTATAGATACCGAGAACATCGAACTTGCACTCCACACTAACCGCGCTAAGAAGCCCCTTTGCCGCCGCGGTAGCCACCGAAGAACCACCCTCGATATTTATATTATAATTGTCGCCGCCGTCGACGGTAACATTGTTGCCCAGCTGCCCGTTTATAAAGTCCTTTATATCCTCCTCGGTCATATACCCCGAGTCAAGCATTCCGCCTATCATAAGACAGGAGGACATAGAAAGCATTAAAAAGACAACTAAAAGAGCGGAAACTATTATCTTGGTTTTTTTCATAGTTAAATACCATCCAAAGAGTTTTAATTTTCCAATATGCATTTAGTATACAACAGTTTTGTGAAGATATTGTTACAAAACTCTTTCAAATGTAAAAATTCTTTCTAAAATTCTTCTTTATTTTTAAAAAACCTCGCAACAAAAAAAGAGAACAAAATCGGCGCCCTGGTATACCCGGGGCTTGACAGCATTTGTCTTGCCGAGTTGTTCTCTCTTTTATTTCAGTTATATTTTACTTGTTCTTGAAGAACTGGTAGAGGAAGCAGGGTATCATACCGTTGTAGAGCTTTTTGACCTTGTCGGCCCTGCGACCATAGAGTCTCTCAAAGCCCTCGTGGCTGGTTATGATATATGCCTGCCAGGGCTCGAGGGTGCGGAAATGTCTGCCTATATCGCGATAGAGGCTCTCCACCTCTTCCATACTACCAAGCCTCTCGCCATAGGGTGGGTTGGTAACAATTGTACCGCGCCTACCGGGGGCACGAATGGTGCGCGCATCACGGCAGAATATCTTCATAGAATTTAACACGCCTGCCCTGTATGCGTTGTCCTTGGCGATAGCGAGGGCGCTCTCGTCGATATCCGAGGCAAAGACCTCAAAGCTCGACTCGGTTATTCCCTCTCTGGCTTCCTCTCTGGCATCTGTCCAGAGTCTTACCTCTATCCAGGGGTACTGCTCGGCGGCAAAGTGCCTTCGAGCGCCGGGGGCGATATTGCGCATAAGCATCGCCGCCTCTATAGCTATGGTACCGCTACCGCAGAAGGGGTCCCACATAAGTACGTCCTCGCGGGGGCGAGAGGTGGCGGCAATAGCACAGGCAAGAGTCTCGCGGATGGGCGCCATATTCGACTGTCTACGATATCCGCGCTTGTGCAGGGGGTCGCCCGATGTGTCAATCATCAGGGTAGCCTCGTCGTTAAGTATAAAGAATTCTACCTGGTACTTGATACCCTCCTCGGGGAATACCGTCATACCATATTTTTCGCCAAGGCGACGGACAATAGCCTTTTTGACTATCGCCTGACAGTCAGGCAAAGAGTAGAGCGCCGACTTTATCGAGTGGCCCTTGACAGGGAAGGCATCCCTGCTGCCTATAAAGGTCTCCCAGGGGAGCGCCCTCGTACCCTCAAAGAGTGCGTCAAAGCTATCCGCTCTAAAAGAGCCCAGCTTTACAAACACCCTCTCGGCATAACGGAGGAATATATTGGAAAGGGCGATGGCCTCTTCGTCACCGAGGAAGGTCACTCTGCCATTTATCGTGGAAATTCTCTCGTATCCGAGAGCATCTATCTCCTCGCCCAAGAGGTGCTCAAGGCCGAAAAGACAGGTCGCAACAAGTTGTATTTTCATTCTTTTTTCTTTTCTTTATCTTTTTTGCTATATTCGAGTGCTATATTACTTGCTATATTATCGCCTCTTAACTTAAGCGCTTGCAGAAGCAAGAAAACCGCTCTCAAAATTAAGAATAGTACTTGCTAAATCCAAAACGCACTTGACAAAACAGGAATATCAGCCGATTTATTCAGGAATATACCCCTCGAAAATCACCGAGTCAAAGCCGTCAGAGATAGCCTCTCTCTCCTCTTCTGCCGAGCGCACAGTCCAGGCATACAGGGGTGTGCCAAAGGTCTTGCGAAGGAATCTGAGCGGTCGGTTTGCTCGTCCGCTTCTCTCGTATGCTATAAAGTCGGGCCGGAACAGGAAGTTAAATCTCAAGTTTTCCAGAAGTCTGAAGAGCAGCTTTCCCTTATACTTTTCCTCCTTTGAATACTGACAAGAGAGTATGCCAAGGAGAATGTCAGGGCGCGCCTTTCTTACCGTGCGAAGCGCCAAGGGGTTGAAGGATTCGACGATATATTCGCCCTTGTATCCCTCGATAACCTGTACAAACTTCTCTGCCACATTGCCCTCGCCAATGTCGTTTTTTATCTCAATAAGCAGGGGAACAGCGCCGTCAACAAGCTCGAGCACCTGGCGAAATGTGGGTATACCCTCGTCCGTTCTTCCAAGCTTGAAGGAGGCAAGTTCATCGGCGGTGTAGTCCACCACTCTGCCCTCTATACCACACACGCGAAAGAGGTCCTCATCGTGAAAGACCACCAGCTCCCCGTCGCGACAAAGACGAATGTCAAGCTCTATACCAAAGCCCTGCTCCGCGGCCTTTTTAAAGGCAGAGAGCGAGTTTTCCACCACTCCCTCGCCGTGAAGTCCCCTGTGGGCAAACTGGCGAAATCTGTATCTTTCCATCTCGTCGTTTCGTCTACCGGGAAGGATGGCAAAATAGAAGAAGAAAAAGATAAATGCCACTCCCAGCACCAATAACACAGAGCCTATTATTATCAAAGCGATTAGCCAAGCGTCCATTTGTTAAGTTTCCTTTACAATTTCGAGAAAATCCTAAATATCGTCGTCGCCAAAGGCCTCGGCGATAGCCACCTCTTTTTCGGGGCGGGCATCTCCGTGACGAACAAAGAACATCGTAACAAAGGAGAGCACAACAAACAAAGTACCGAAGGCGAAGAATACATATCTCATGCCGATAATGTCATAGAGCACACCCGACAAAATGGGGGCGACTATCTGTGCCGCCATAGATGCGGTGTAATAATAGCCTGTATACTTACCCACGTCGCCACACTTTGCAAGCTCGACAACCATAGGGAAGGAGTTTACATTTATAGTAGCCCAACCAATACCCGCGAGGACGAATATAGGATACTGTACCCATCCACTCTCGGAGGTGATGAAGTTGCCGATGAAGAATGCGGTCGCAAGCATAATAATTCCTGCGAGGATGGTCTTTCTTCTACCTAATTTAGAGGCGATAATACCGACTGGGATATAGGCAATAACCGCGGCGGCTTGGGCAATTATCAGGGTAAAGTTAAAGTCAACGCGAAGGATTTCGCCCGCGTATACGGTGTACTTGCTGGTTATCGAGTTGTAGCCAATGTACCAAAGAGCAACCGAGGCGAGGATAAGAAGAAGCGACTTCATCTCGTCCCTCGAAAGACCACGCTTTTCGCCGGTTTCCGAGGAGTCCACGGTGTCAAGACCAAGCCTTTTGGTCTCTGCTTCCATTTCGTCGGCCCAATTCTTCTCCTTAACCGTGAAGATAAAGACCACAAGAGCTAAAACCATTATGCCAATCACTGCCAAAACATAGCCTGTGTACTGCATGTACTGGTCGCCGGAAGTACCAAATATCATACCAAGAACCAAAACTACAATGCCACCGGCGGTGCCCATAAGGTTGATTATTGCGTTACCCTTTGAACGCAGGGGTTTGATTGTAACGTCAGGCATAAGAGCCACCGCAGGCGAGCGGAAGGTCGCCATAGCGAGAAGCACCACAAGCAAAAGACCTATAAAGCCGATAAGAGGCCAAGGGTTGGCAAGTGTCTGTGCCAAGGTTTGCTCAGCGATTGTCGCAAAGGCCTCTTCTCTTGCCGCGTCGGTCAGTGCCCCCTCTAAAAGAGCGGCATACTCACCGGTGGGAAGAAGCGAGAGCTGAAGATTATCAACAAAGGTAAGGACAAAGAAGGAAACAACCGCCGCCACAGTACCAAACAAAACAAAGGGGGTGCGTCTGCCGAGCTTGGTGTTTACCTTGTCCGAGAGCGAGCCAAACAGGGGAAGAAGAAATACCGCAAATATATTGTCAAGCGACATAATAGCACCCGAGGCGGTGTCGGGTAAACCAAAGTGGTGGTTGAGAATAAGGGGAACTATTGCATCATAAGCCTGCCAAAACGCAGATATCAGGAAGAAAGCGAAGCCAACCAAAATCGTTCGTTTGTAGTTGAGTTTCATAGAGTGCTCCTTTTATTTTTTTGTTCTTTGTGTTTACTATGCCCATCTCTTTGATTTTAACATATAATTGTATATTTGTCAATAAATAAGTATTTGTGCTATATATTGTCGAGGTTGGTTTTATATAATCTTTCCTTGTTATTGTAAACAACACTTTGCTTTTTGTGTAATATTGCCCCGTTTTTCTCGACACGGGTTGGGATGTGGGATTTTGGTGGCGAAGCGCTCTCTCGGTGTTGACAAGGAATGGAGAAAATGCTATCATATACCTAAAGAAATTATGCGAGGTAAAAAATGACCAAAAGAATTGTTATCGGGGGAATGCTCCTCTCGCTTTGTCTATTTCTCCCCTTTCTCACAGGACAGATTCCCGAGATAGGAAATATGCTCCTGCCTATGCACCTGCCGGTGCTTCTTGCGGGATTTTTGTTAGGGCCTCTTTATGGTGGTGTTATCGGTATGGCGGCGCCCCTGCTCCGCTGTTTGCTCTTTGGTCGCCCCCTATTCTACCCCACCGCTATCTCTATGTCGGTGGAGCTGTGCGCCTATGGTGTACTGGCAGGGGTGATTTATTTTAGTCTGCTTGCTATTTGGGGCAAAAATCGAAAGAACACCCTCTCGCTGCTTAACCCTATTTATATCACCCTGATTTCGGCTATGCTTGGTGGCAGAGTGGCCTTCGGTATTGCACAGGCGTTTCTGCTCGGCTTTGGCGAGGGTGGGTTTACACTTACATACTTTTTCACCGAGGCATTTGCCAACGCCATCCTTGGCATTTTGATACAGCTTGCGCTTATCCCCGCTCTACTGCTCGCCCTCGAAAAGGCAGGAATGACCCAAAAGGGTAAATTAAAGTAGGATTTCAACCTGTTTTTCCTGCTTGAAGATTTAATTTGTCAATTTGCTTGAATATTTAATTTGTTAATTTGGGGCAAAATTTAATGTGTCAATTGTTTTGCGTTTTTTCAATTTGCTTTTATTCTTTTAATTTAATCCATCCATAAAAACGCATATAAAGTGAAACCCCAAGGTTTGACTATACATAATTATACCCAAAAGCGAAGAAAGGAGAGCGATATGCTGCAAAACAAAATAAAAGAGAGCCTGTCCCCTTATCTGGAAAAGGTCGCTCGCCTTGTAGAGAGCCATTCAGTAGAAGGCCGCACCATTATCATAGCGATAGACGGCAGGTGCGCCTCGGGCAAGACCAGCTTTGCCTCTATGCTTTCTTCCTCGCTCGGTTGTCCTGTAATTCACACCGACGACTTTTATCTCCCCCTCGAAAAGCGGACCGAACAGATAATGCAGGACTATTTTGGCCACATGGACCTTGAGCGACTACGCACCGAGGTGCTTGTCCCCCTGTCCGAGGGTAGGCCTCTATCCTATCGTCCCTTTTCCTGCAAGAGCCAAAGCTTTCTTGAAAAGATACACATAGACCCACCCCGCGTCCTGATAATCGAGGGGACATACTCGCTCTTCCCCACCCTGTCGCCCTATTATGATATAAGGATTTTTCTCGATACAAGGTGGCAAAAGGAAAGACTGCTAAAAAGAGAGGGCGAGGAGGGACTGCTTCGTTTTACTCGCCTTTGGATACCGAGGGAGGAGGAATACCTCTCAAAGGTAAATCCCAAAGCGCTCTGTGACCTTGTTGTTGAGAATTAATTTTATACCCCACAAACAGATGTAAAACACGCACGCAACAGATAGGTGCAAAAGCTCCTAAAGATAGGGTAAAATCCCTTACAGATAGTTGTTAAAAAGCCTTCAACAAACCAAAAAAGATATTAAGAGGACGGTCTTTTCCGTCCTTTTTATTTGGAGCGGCTGTTTAAGCGAAAGTAATTAAAGGATGGTTTATGGATAGTTTATCTTTTTCATTTATACCCGCGAGCCAATTATTTATCCCCATGAGTAAAATTTTCCTCTTTGGCATATAATAACCCTATATAGTTGGGCGAGGGCGCCCTTTTTATAAGGAGGAAATATGGGCAAATATTTTGGCACGGACGGTTACAGGGGCGAGGCGGGGATTACCCTCACGGCAGACACAGCCTATCGGCTCGGCAGGATTTTGGGCGGTATGCTCTCTGGGGGTGGAAAACGGGCAAGCGCGGTCATCGGCAAGGACACGCGCCTATCCTGCTATATGCTGGAATATGCTATGGCATCGGGGCTTGCCGCCTCGGGCTGTGACGTCTATCTCTTGCACGTCTGTACCACACCCACCGTGGCTTATGTGACGAGGACAGAGGATTTCGATATGGGGATAATGATTTCCGCAAGCCACAACCCCTACACCGACAATGGCATTAAGCTTATGTCCGCCGAGGGAGAAAAGGTGGACGACAATTTTATCACCGAGATAGAGCGAAGGATGGATGAAGAAGCCCTCCCACCCCAAAAGAGCGGCGAGGATATAGGCAAGATAGTCGACCACTATTCGGGCAGAAACAGATATATCGGCTATCTTATCTCGCTGTCCACCCACTCCTTCCGCGACAAGAAAATCCTGCTCGACTGTGCCAACGGTGGCGGCTGGATGATAGCGCCGTCGGTGTTCTCGGCCCTGGGGGCAAAGGTGCTGACAATCGGCACAGACCCAAACGGACTGAATATCAACCGAGGCGTTGGCTCGACGCATATCGAAGATCTGAAAAGACGAGTCATAGAGGAGGGGTGCGACCTGGGGCTCGCCTTTGACGGTGACGGTGACAGGTGTATCGCCGTAGACGAGAGAGGTGAGGAGGTATGCGGCGACAGGATAATGTATATCCTCGCAAGAAGGCTAAAAAGAGAGGGTAAGCTCCAAGGGGGCAAGCTTATATGCACCATAATGTCAAACCCGGGGCTGTACCGAGCACTTAAGGAAGAGGGTATAGAATACGAACAAACCACCGTGGGCGACAGGTATGTGTACGAGAGAATGCGAGAGGGCGGCTACTCGATAGGTGGTGAACACTCGGGACATATCATTCTATCCCGCTATGCCACCACAGGCGACGGCATACTGACAGGAATAAAGCTCGTGGAAACACTTATAGAGGAAAAGACCAGCCTCGGCACCCTTCGAGAAAAGGTAAAGCTCCTGCCAAGCGTGTCGCTGTCGGTAAGAGTAAAGGACAAGACGATAGCAAGAAGAAAATCGGTAAAGGATGCTAAGGAGGAGGAGGAAAAGGGACTCTCGGAATATGGTAGAATAATCATCCGCGAGAGCGGCACCGAGCCTGTTATACGAGTCTTAGTGGAGGAGGACAGCATAGAGGAGGCAAAGAGGGTGGCAGAAAAAATCAAGGCTGTGATAGAGAGCGAGGAAAAGGAATGACCCTGCCAGAAAGCAAAGAATTGTTTACAAATCCCGACTCATCTCCCCTCTACGATAAGATACTGTCATACCCCTACCCTTGGGATATTTTAGCAGACCTGCCAGGGCTAATTCTCGACACGGGTAGCCGCCTACCCCTCGACAAGTACCACAAATACCGCGACTCGATATGGATTAGCAAGGGGGCGACGGTGTCCGACCTTGCCACCCTGCACGGACCTCTAATAATTATGGAGGGGGCGGATATAAGGCCGGGGGCATTTATTCGCGGGTCGGCTATAATAGGCAGAAACACGGTGGTCGGCAACTCCACCGAGCTTAAAAACTGCATCCTCTTTGACAAGGTGCAGGTGCCGCACTTTAACTATGTTGGCGACTCGATTTTAGGCGAGGGGGCACACCTTGGCGCCGGGGCGGTCACCTCGAATGTAAAAAGCGACAAAACCGAGGTGACTATCTCGCTCCCCGGGGAGAAAATCCCGACAGGACGGAAAAAGCTGGGCGCTATACTCGGCGACAGGGTTGAGGTGGGGTGCAATTCGGTGCTGTGCCCCGGCACCATTATCGGCAGGGAGAGTATCATCTACCCCCTGTGCCGTGTGCGTGGCTTTATCCCCTCGGGGGTAAGAATAAAGTCATAAGCCACCCGTGTTAAATAATCATACAAGCTCCTCTCATTTTGGCACTCGACCATTTTGGTCTGTGCCATTTTTAATTTAGCAAAAACTATGTCAAGTTTTAATCGGTGAAATCCATTTTAAGCTTCCCAAAAAGAAATCTATAACAGATGGCACTTAACAAAATCTACTTTAGGTGCTACTTGTCAAAATGTGTATTAGGTGCCACTTGACAAAATCTATATAAGATGCTAAAATATTTATAAAATTTGTTTTACCAATGTGAGGCTAAAATATAATGGCGGAAAATTCAAAGAAAATCGTCTTCTCCGGGGTTCAGCCCTCGGGAAATTTAACAATAGGAAACTACCTCGGTGCTATCAAAAACTTCTCTTGTTTTTCCGAGGAATACAAGACCTTTTACTGTGTAGTCGACCTGCATGCAATAACTGTACGTCAGGTGCCCGCAGACCTTCGTCGCAGAACCTACGAGACCTTGGCGCTCTATATGGCTTGCGGCCTTGACGAAACAAAGAACACCCTCTTTGTCCAGTCGCAGGTGCCCCAGCACGCTGAGCTCGGCTGGATTCTCGACTGTTACACTATGTACGGCGAGCTGTCAAGAATGACCCAGTTTAAGGACAAGAGCGCGAAGAATGCCGCTAATATTAACGCGGGTCTGTTTACTTACCCCACTCTTATGGCGGCGGACATTCTGCTCTACCAGACCGACCTCGTCCCTGTCGGTATCGACCAAAAGCAACACCTCGAACTTGCACGCGACATAGCTATACGCTTTAACCAGATATACTCTGACACCTTCCGTATCCCCGAGGGCTTTATTCCCACCGATACTATGAAGATAATGTCCCTGGCAGAGCCCACCTCCAAAATGTCAAAGTCCGACCCCAACCCGATGGGTGTAGTCTACATTCTCGACTCCAAGGACGACGTTATGCGCAAGTTTAAGCGCGCGGTCACCGACTCCGAGACCGAGGTAAGATATGATGCCGAGGCTAAGCCCGGTGTATCAAATCTTATGACAATTTACCGCGCCTTCACCGGCAAGACCTTTGAGGAAATCGAGAGAGAGTTCCAGGGTGTGGGCTACGGCGACTTCAAGCTTGCAGTAGGCGAGGCCTGTGCCGACGGTCTGGCTCCTGTAAGAGATGAATTTGCAAGACTTATCGCCGACAAAGCACACCTTGAGGCGGTTATGAAGATGGGTGCCGAGGACGCCTACGGCTACGCAAGACGCACAATGTCCAAGGTGCGCAGAAAGATAGGCTTTGTAGGTTAAGCCCGGGGCACAAAGCCCGACCTCTAAAAGCTAAAAACATAGCCAATTTAATAGCCGCAAGTGAGGTTTAATATGGAATTACAAGCACTAATCGATGCAGCAAACAGTGGAAGCATAGACGCGATGCTCACCCTCGGTCACAAGTACGAGGACGGAGATGGTGTGGAAAAGTCGCTTACCGAGGCGCTCAGCTACTACGAAAAGGCGGGCTACAAGGATAACGAAGAGGGTGCATATCGCGCGGCATTGATACATAAAATGTCGACCCCAAACAAGCCCGAGATGCCCCTGTTCTCGACCCTGATGCTCTCCTACGGAGCAAACACAGGAAGTGATAGTCACTAAAAGTAAATAATTATTTACACTAAATAGCCGATAATTTAACACGGATAGGGCGAGATGCTTTGCATCTCGCCCTTTTATATCCAAAAGCAAAACCAAAGACCGAGCAAAAGATTTTATTTTTCAATTCCATACTGTCATTTTGTATTCTGCATTATAAGCCTCCCTCCGGGCGGGAGGTGTCTTACGAAAACTGGTTTGAGTAAGACGGCGGGAGAATGCGTGCAGTTCTCCATAAGGTCGAGCATTAGTGAGAAGATATGCGATTATCCGTAGAGAAAAGCAGAAATGAGAAAATCTGTCCATCAAGTTATAGGACTAAATCACTCTAACCTTGACAAACTGTAACCTTTCTGCACGCATTCTCCTCAGTCTCGCATTCGCTCGACAGCTCCCTCCCTGATGGAGCCTTTAATTTCTAAATTCTCAATTGTCAATTTTCCGTTTTCAATTTTGCATTATTCGTTTTTCACCTTCTCGGTTTCGTTTTCGGTCTTCTTAAACCTGAAAACAAGCCTTAACATAGCCTGTTTGTTGAAGGGGATAAGCGGATAGAGATAGTGCCTTTTGCCCGTGACGGTAGTGTTTGTCGCAACGAGGAAAATAAAGAGCAAAAGCCCAAGCAAAAGCCCCCATACTCCAAAGGCAAACACAAATAGCAGGGTTAAAACGCGCATAAACTTGAAGGCATAGCCAAGCTCCACGTTTTGCTGAGCAAAGTTGGCAATTGCTATAAAGGCCATATATAGAATAACGTCGGCCGAGAGCCACCCCACCTGTACTGCAAAGTCACCAAGCAACAACGCACCCACCACCGAGAGCGAGTTTGATAGCATATCGGGGGTGTTCATCGATGCAATTTTAAGTCCGTCAAGTGCCACCTCGACAAGCAAAAGTTGTAAAATGATAGGCAATGCCCCGGGGTTGTCGGGTATAAGAAAACGCAAAAAGTCGGGGAGCATATCGGCATATTCAAGATACAGATACCAAAGCGGCGTTGCAACCACCGAAAGAAGCAGTATAACAGTCCGCACAAGCCTCAAATACGTGCCTGTCAGGGGTGGAAAATAAAAGTCATCGGTCTGCTGGATAAAGGCGAATATCGAGGTCGGCAATATCATTACCTGGGGCGTTGTGTCCGAGATTAAGATGATGCTCCCCTCGAGCACCTGGCTTGAGGCGGTGTCAGGACGCTCGGTAAGTCGAACCTTTGGGAAGGGGTTTAGCCACCCCTTTTTAATCAAGCTCTCTGCTAAGGACTGATAACCCAAGGTCATCGTATCCGGCTTTAAGGAAGATAATTTCTTCGCTAGCGTCTTTACCGTTTCCTCGTCCGCAATGCCCTCCATGTAGCACATTACAACGTCGGTGTGAGAAGCCCCACCCAGGTCAAAATGACGCATAGTCAGGCGAGTATCCCTTATTCGGCGGCGAATAAGGGCGGTGTTCATAACCAGGGTTTCTACAAAACCGTCCCTCGCTCCCTGCATAACCCTGTCGGTGTCGGGCTCGGCAGTGGTCCTCGCAGGGTATGTGCGTGTATCTACAAGTATCGCACTCGCTCCAAACCTCTCGCCAATAACACAGGATTGCCCCGACAACACCCCGCAAACAATCTCCTCCAAATCACTCGACAAATCCACCTCCACATAGGGGAGTCTTGCCGCCACATACTCGGCAGAGCCGCTCTCTTTCATAGTCATCAAGGTCTGCATAACCCTCTGCATCTCTCCGTCCTTGACAAAGCCGTCTATATAGAAAAAGCATAAATCACAGCCACCAACGTGTAGGTGTCGCTCTATTAGGTCGAAGTTTTCCTCGCATCGGAGCTTCTTCCTTAAAAGAAAAACGTTTTCCTTATGATTTTCGCTTAGCATAATTCCCTCCTTCGTTAGTTATTCCCTTTATAAGGTAAAATATGCGAGGGTAAATTAAATGTAAATAGTTATTGGCAAACCATTCGTTTTATTAAGGAAAAACTCAACACGGGGCACGCCTAACGGTAAAAAGCAGACGGGAAAAACAGGCAAAAAAGAGCAAGCCCACCGAGAAAAATCAAACAAAATAGAGATGCGCACCAAAATCAAACAAAAAGGGCAAGCACGAAAAAATAAAAGAGCAAACACGCAGGCTTTTCCACGCATTTGCTCTTTGTTAATTGTTGATTATTCTTTTAAAGCGGCCATTTTCACAGCTAGGTCACTTCCCCGCCATTCTTCTGCCCATTCTACGCAAGGGCACACCGTTTGGAAGGGGTTTGTGCTTAAGATAGGCATCCATAAGTCCGAGCGCCTCTTTCTCTCCCTCTACCGAGAAGATAAGATGCTCGCGCACTATCCTGCCACCCGAAAGAGAGGATAGCTTGTCTCCCATATAGGTCAGTACCGAGTTGTAGATAACATTTCGGTGCTTGTATTCGCGCCTAATAGGGAATTTTGCTCCGCGACGGTCGACAAGCTCTGCCACCTGGCATCTCGAACAACCAAATTCATCCCTTATAAAGCACCTCTCGGTAATCATAAGCGGTATGCGGCCAAGTGTCAGCGCCCTGCCACCCAGCGAGCGCACAGCGCCCTCGCCAAGCTCTACCGAGAGAACTGTGTCAAGGACTCCCAGGTCATAAAGGGCAAGAAGTGTGGAGGTGTTATACACATTTAATCTAAAGTCTCCAACAGGCACAAGACCATAATCACGCACAAGGGGTATGTGACCGAGGTTGCCGACCAGGGCATACCTAACACCCGCCCCGCAAGCATCGCCGAGCATAGCACGAACCTCGTCTATTTCGCTCTCCATTATCACAGGTGGAAGAGCCACACCGTTTGGCTTTTGCTCGCTCTCGGCAAGGCTTTGGATAGGCAAAAATGCCGCCTCTATCCCCGAGAGTTTCCCCGAGTTTTTAAGCGCCAAAAAGACCTCGGGCGAGCGAATATATGCCGTCCTGCCCACGATGGGCGAGTAGTTAAACTTCTCGCTAAATCTAAATTCCTCGCACTCAAAGAGCCGCCTTTTTGTATAGTAGAAGCCCTCGAGCGACTCTACCGCTGTGCGACGGAGTCTGTTAACCTCGGCGGGTGACAGGTTAAGCCCCTCGTCGAGCGTAAGCTCGATATCCTCAGGGGTAAGCGAGAAGAATGTGCCGCCCATTTTTGAGAGTCTTGCACAGACAGAGCCCTCGGTAAGAGGCACACTCCTCGCCTCGTCGGGCACCTCGCCGTATGCGGTGGCAACATATCCGTCAGGGTGGCGAAGAGATAGCATAGCTCGCTCGCCCCTACGAATAATAGCCTTAGCAGTTAATTTAACACGGTCGGGGGTGTAGTCGCCGCTTTCCATTTGCCTTGAGGCTTCCTTGTCCTCCTCGGAGCGGACGCCACACATAGACTTGTCCCCCACCTTGCCGGTGAAATAGCCATCGGTGAAGCCGCCACGAGAAAAGGCGGCGCGAAGTCTATTGTCCTCGTTTTTAGTGCTGTCGCGGTGTTCGTCCAGCAATCTTCTATATATGGAAACAACGGTGTATACATAGTCGGGCGACTTCATTCTACCCTCTATCTTTAGACTGGAAACACCCGAGTCGATAAGTTCCCTGATATGACCTGCAAGCGAGAGGTCAGAGAGCGAAAGTATAGCCTTACCCCCGTTGTATGAAAGACGACAGGGCTGGGCGCATTCGCCACGATTTCCGCTTCTGCCACCCACCATAGAGGAAAACAGGCACTGTCCCGAATGACATACGCAAAGAGCTCCGTGGACAAAGACCTCTATCTCGCTCCTGCACACCTCGGTCACCCTGCGGATATCCTCGCTCGACAACTCTCTTGCGAGCACCACGCGAGTAAGTCCCTGGGAGTAGGCTATGTCGGCACCAAGCGAGTTGTGCACCGACATTTGGGTGGAGGCGTGGAGCTCCATATCAGGCAAAACGCGACGAAGAACACGGACAAGACCGAGGTCTGCGACAATAAGCGCGTCAACACCCGCCTTGTAGAGGCTTATGGCGAAGTTGGTCGCCGCCTTAATCTCGGAGTCGGTAAGCAGAGTGTTTATTGTGACATACAGCTTTACCCCGTGAATATGGCAATACACCGCCGCGCGCTCTATCTCTTCGATATCAAAGTTTTTGGCATAGGCGCGAGCACCAAAGCTCTTGCCGCCAATATATACGGCATCTGCGCCACCACGCACCGCTGCCACAAGGCACTGGAAGTCGCCCGCAGGGGCGAGCAGCTCGGGTAGTTCCTCTCTTCTTCTCATATAATCCTCACACCGAGGGCTCGGGCGCTATGGGTTTTCACCTGCCTTGCACCAAACCTCGGCAATCTTTTCTTATCCTCTCGGCAAACTCACCGAGCAAGACAATTTTACCACACACTGAGGTAAAAGTCAATGATATAAAAGGAGAACAAGAAGCCGAGGTCGCGAGAAGAAAAAATAAAAGGGGAATCCCCCGGGGTATTTATCTTGACGCGTGATACTCGGTTAAGAGTATCACGCTAATCGGTCTTTTTTTGTATAAAAGGAAGGTCAGACAAAAAGCGGTCGGGCTTGCTTACCCTCGAGAGCGAGTTCGACGCACTCGGGTATGCGCTCAAATTCTGCGACCAAGGAGTGAGGTTTGCCCTTTGGGTCATCCTGTCGCATCGGCACAAAGTAGACCGCCCGGCGTGTGAGAAGCCTTGCGAGGTTTGAGAGGTTTTGCGACATTGCGTCGTTGGAGGCAAGGGCAAAAAGCACGGGTCTATCCGAGCGAAGGTGCGACTTTATCGCCATAGTGGCGGCAGAGTCGGTGATGCCCGAAGCCACCTTGGCAAGTGTGTTACCTGTACAGGGGGCGACCACCAAGAGGTCGAGCATCCCACGAGGGCCGATAGGCTCGGCATCGACTATGCTATGGATAACCGACCTGCCGCATATGACCTCCACCTCTTTTACAAAATCCGCGGCAGGGGTAAATCTGGTATCGGTGAAAAAGACCCTCTCGCTCATAATCGGGACAACCGAGTGCCCCGACAGGACAATCTCTTTCATAGCCGAGAGTGAGCGTGACAGGGTACAAAACGAGCCCGTAAAACAGTAGCCTATCTCCATACTACCCCTCCTCTCCCGCGCCAAAGCGACGAATAATTGACTCGGCCCACACCTTGCCCGCCGCCACGGGGTAGAGCTTGGCAGGGAGAGCGGGGAGCTTTCTCACATGAGTCCCATCAAAATTGTCGCCCGAGGCAAGGTCGAAAACGACAAGACCCTGCGGGGGCACAACCGTCCTGGCAGGGGCGGTATTAACAAGCAAGTCGAGGCCGGAAAAGTCCGCCCCCTCGCCATACTCCGAGCTCTCGATATCCATCTCCCCAAGCTCGAGCCTCGTTTTCTTTTGGCCTGTAAACACACGGACATCTATCCCAAGAGAGAGGAGCATCTTGACAAGATAGGAGCCTATTCTACCATACCCCACCACACCGACACGAGGCCTCTCGGCATCCCCAAGCGAGTGGAGAATATAGCCAAGAGCTCCGAGCGAGGTCAGGTATGCGTTCTCGAGGAGAAACACCTCGTCCAGCGAAGAGTCTAACAATATACCCCCACCCTCTAAAACGCGAATAGCAAAGTCAGGGGGAATGTCATATCCGGCAAAGACTACCCCCTCACAGTCACCGCCAAGCAGCGCATAAAGCCCACCATCGCCAAGCGATGGAGAGTCGGGACGCGTAGGAACAGGCAAAAGCTCCACCCCTTTTATATAGAGGGGCAAATCCGCCCGAGAAACAAGCTCGGCGCAGGTCTTGGCTCGACCGTTATTTTCGTAAACTTTTATATACATTTTTTCTCCAATAGGTTAGTTTTCGTCGCACGGGTATGCCCCTATAACGACGAGAGAAGCCGCCAGGCAAGGCACTATACAAATAGCCGACGGCTATTATAGTATATTCATAATTTTCCCGCGTGCGACAGAAAATGGAGGAGAAACGGAGGGCGAAAAGTGAAGTTTTCTACACAAGCGAAGTTGTGTTTTACAGAGGCGAAGCGTGTTAGTCCAAAATGTAGGGGCCGGTGTCCAGGACGGTCCGTGATAACCTCGCACAGCGAGATATCATCGCATAGCGATTTCACCCACCTTGGTGGATATCATCCGTCTTTGACGGATATCATTTTGGGCACCGCCTCGCTCCCAGAGGGACCCTTTAGGCGGACTGTCGGGGACGCCAGTCCCTACAAATGTTACATCATAGACTCTGGCGTGTCCGCTTATAACCGAGGAATGACAGCACGCTAACCAAAAGTCCGCTTAATCCATAGACTCTGGCGTGCGTACGAGTGCTACCCCATCCAATACCGACTGGTAGCAATCCTCCACGGGTGGGACATTTATGCGCACACCCTGGAGCTTGATATACCTCGCATAGTCGTAGGTGTAGGTAGACAGGGGTCTTGCATAGGCATCGTCGGTCTGGGCGGCTACGAGAATATCCTCACCGTCAAAGCCTACCACCAGGAGCGTGTGATAAAATCCACCCTCGTTTTTGGCAAGCTGGATAACATCGCCAATCTCCATATTGTCGGGTGTCGACTCGACTCCATAGGGTCCGATGCCCAGGTTTGTAGTCATAAAATTGTAGAAATAATCCACCCCTGTCCAGGCGGGGGCTCGATCATCAAGCGAGATGTAATACCAACCGTAGGTTGGGGTGTAATTCATCACGCAGGAGCCTGCATAAATAGCCTGCGAAACAAAGTTTGTACAGTTGCCGCCAATTCCACGAAAATTACCGAAAATCGGGTTTTGTGAAAAGGCATATTTTCTTGCATATTCCACCGCTCTTTCGCGGTTGTAGGGTTTTGTTACCAGCATAGAACTCTCCTTGTAGGTTTTATCTACTACAAAAATATTCTATGTTGTGAAATTTGTTAACTTTTTTCTTAAAAAATTATTGTATTTATCACACAAATGAGTTATAATAAGGTGTAATTTTTAAGTATTTGGGAGGAAAATATGTCCTACATTGATGAAAACAAAAGACCCGAAACCATGGAGCGCATAACTACCCCCGCTCTTGCCGAAGCATTTATTGCCGAGCAGGTGGAGAAGGTGCGTGCCCAGGTTGGTGACAAAAAGGTGCTTCTCGCTCTTAGTGGCGGTGTTGACTCTTCGGTTGTTGCGGCCCTGCTTATCAAGGCTATCGGCAAGCAGCTCGTTTGCGTACACGTAAACCACGGACTTATGCGTAAGGGCGAGAGCGAGGCAGTTATCGAGGTGTTTGGCAAGGCGCTTGACGCGAACCTTATCTATGTCGATGCTACCGACCGCTTCCTTGACCTTCTCTCTGGTGTGTACGAGCCCGAAAAGAAGAGAAAAATCATCGGCGGCGAGTTTATCAAGGTCTTTGATGAAGAGGCATCCAAGCTTGAGGGCATCTCCTTCCTTGCACAGGGTACTATCTACCCCGATATTCTTGAAAGCGACGGAGTAAAGGCTCACCACAACGTAGGCGGACTTCCGGAGGATATGCAATTTGAGCTTGTAGAGCCTGTAAAGCTCCTCTACAAGGATGAGGTAAGAGTTGTCGGCAAGGCACTCGGACTTCCTGCTTCAATGGTTGACCGTCAGCCGTTCCCCGGCCCGGGACTGGGTGTAAGATGTCTCGGTGCTATTACAAGGGACAGGCTTAATGCTCTGCGTGAGGCTGACGCTATCCTTAGAGAAGAATTCGATAACGCTGGTCTTAACAAGACAGTATGGCAGTATTTTATTGCTGTTCCCGATATGAAAAGTGTTGGCGTCAAGGACTCAAAGAGATATGAGGGTTGGCCTGCAATCATCAGAGCTGTAAATACCACAGATGCTATGAGTGCCACCATTGAGGAAATCCCATAAAGTCGGAGGCCAAGCGGT
>JAZSMN010000092.1:0-3352 GCA_045535925.1 Eubacteriales bacterium | reverse complement strand
TACAAGGAGCTTCGCGAGCTCTCCTATATGGGCGCTACCGTGCTTCACGAGGATGCAATTTTCCCCGTAAGACATTCTAAAATTCCAATTAATATCAAAAACACCAACAGACCCGAGGATAGAGGTACATTTATCGTCCCCTCTACCGACGAAACCCCCGAGCACATTATTACCGGTGTGGCTGGTAAGGTTGGCTTCTCGACAATTACTATTGAAAAGGATATGCTAAACTCCCAGCTTGGCTTTGGCCGTCGTGTGCTCCAGGCTCTTGAGGAAAATGGTGTTTCCTACGAGCATTTCCCCTCGGGAATTGATACAATGAGTGTTGTTATATCCACTAAATCTCTTATCAAGAAGCGCGGAGACATTATGGCTGCTATCTGCAAGGAGGTAGACCCCGAAAACATCTTTATCGAGGATAATATGGCTCTTATCGCCACTGTTGGACGCGGTATGGTAAAAGCGAAGGGAACTGCTGCGAGGCTGTTCTCGGCACTTGGTAATGCGGGGGTAAACATTCGTATGATAGACCAGGGCTCGAGCGAGCTTAATATAATCGTAGGTGTTGACGAACACGATTACATCACCGCCCTTCGTGCAATTTATAATGAGTTTGTTAAGTAAACAAAAGAGAGAACCTCTCGGAATACCGAGAGGTTCTCTTGCAATATTAGACCATTTTTGCTCTAATATCTGTAACCCAGGTCTTAACCGTTTCCATTTCCTCGGGCTTAACACCACGCAGGAACTTGAAAGGAAGACCACCCTTTATGTAAAGGATGTTGTCGTCGATAACATTAGAGTTTCCGGTCTTTGCCATTTCAACTATCTTCTGTGCGTTTTCGGGAGTGCCGTCGATAACGAATGCAACATTAGCTGTAACACTTCTCTTAAGCGAACGCATAAATCTCTGGAAGCTGTCAGGCATAGTGGGCTTTGCCGATGCAACGATAACGATAAGTCTCTCGCCGTCGCAGGGATATGCGGGCATAATAACGTCGGTAGCCTTATCCGCCTCAATAAGCTTGGTAATCTCGTCTGCAATAGCAAGAAGCTTGCCGCAGCTTGTCTGTGTAAGTACTCTTGTTCTCATATTTATCTCCTGTTTTTTCTATATTGTACCATATATAGAGAACAAATACAATACTAAAAGCCAAATTGATTATATCTTAACCATAAATAGAGAAATAGAAAAAATACAAAAGAGCAGGGAAGTGTAGAGTGGTGTAAATGGTCAAGATAACAAGGTAAAGTGTAATATAGTATAACTCTTGTCAAATATATAGTGCGGACTTCTTCTAGTACTGTTGCCGCATTATACTCTTTTTATATACTACACCACAGCTTCCGCATTTTCTTATCCCCTTGCCCTTTTAGCATCTTGCTTGCGCGATGGAGAGTTTATATTAGCGGTTTTAATGAGTGGATAGGATATAGATAAATAGCAAATCTTCTGTTAAAACAATAAAATTATCCCAACTCCCCTCTTTATATCCGAATAAGGGGGTGGGGCACAAATCTTATGAAAGGCAAGCATTTTATAACGGCTCTCGGCAGGGTAGAGAAACCTAACCGAGTTATATTTCTATACAAGCAATTATACAAAAGTAAGATTTTGTATAATCAAGGGGACTGTTTTAGGGGTTTTTGGGCCGTTTTTTGATAATTTCTATGGTTTTTAAGCAATTTTGATGTTATATATGCCATTAGACCTATTATATTTATTTGCTTATATATGTTATAGAAATATCCCTTTAGTAATTATTTAAATAATAAATCGTTTGCTTATCATTATTAGTGCATTATCTATATCCCGCCTATTTATATATGATAATTGCATGATAAATAATCCCATAACAAATACTGCTATGGGATTATCAAATATAAGTAGTGGAAGGTGAGAAAATGCGACCAAGTAGTTTAAGCATAAAAATACTTGAATTATAGGGACAAATATATTATAATAGGTTTGTGAGTTGTAAAATAAGAGTAGGGGACTCTTCCCTTCACTTTTTACCTATGTATGTAGATATTTGCGTCTTGTGGCTTCGCCGCCTCTGATATGTCTTTCGGACTTGTTCTGCTCCAAAATCGACTTAACCTGCTCGTATAAGGGCCTACTTATGTACTTAAGTCTGGTTGTTAGGTCCTTGTGTACGGTGCTCTTGCTAATTCCAAAGTACGCGGCCGTACTTCTTACTGTGGCATTATTCTCTATTACATATCTTGCAAATAATTCGCATCTATCTATACCATTTTGAGATATCATAATGTACTCCATATTCATTTTATATTTAATGATATGAAGGGATAAAGGAAATAATGATTAAAGAAGAAATTAAATTTGAAAATTCCTTTTGCTTTGAGGGGATGACCTCTATACGCGCAGTTATCAAAGCGATTGACCAAGGAATGAGTGACAGGAAAATCGAGCGTATATTGTTCGATGGCGCTAAACTTAAGAAAATCTCAAAAGAGATAGGATATTTTAGGGCAGTATCTGAAAAATACGGGTTTCAACTTGTTAAATCCAACGAAGAAGAGATAGGGAAATACACTCTCGGAAACTCTCATGGTGGCATAATTGCGCTCTGTTCTGCCCGCTCAATTCCAGTTTTGAGTGCCGAAAATATAAAGTCAAACGGCTTTTATGCAATGCTTCAAGGCATAGAGGATCCCTACAATTTTGGTTATGCAATTCGCTCTCTTTATGCCTGTGGATGCGATGGCATTATTTTAGGCGAGCGCAACTGGATGAGCGCGGCGGGTGTCGTATGCCGCAGCTCCGCTGGAGCATCAGAGCTCTTACCTATGTATACCCTACCCGATTTAGATACTATTAACCTATTTAAGTCCAAGTCTTACAAGGTGGTTTGTGCAGATTTGCGTACCGATAATATTCTCGGTCACATTTCTCTGCCCTCCTCCTTACTCCTCGTTGTAGGTGGCGAAAAGCGCGGAATTTCTGCTGATATAATTTCTCTTGCTGACATTTTAGTAAAAATTCCCTATGCACGAGAGTTTGGCGCATCGCTTTCTGCCGCATCTGCCGCTACAATGTTTGCCTTTGAGATTATGCGCCAGCGCGGTGAGTAATTTTATTTTGGATTTTTGATATAAACTATTGATTTTTATAACTAACTATGCTATACTATATAGGCATTTGGAGGCATAGCTCAGTTGGTTAGAGTACTTGCTTGACATGCAAGGGGTCACTGGTTCGAGTCCAGTTGTCTCCACCAACAAAAAACGCACCTTTGTCTACCGACAAAGGTGTGTTTTTTGAATGATGTTTGCCTTCGGCAAATGATGACGGCTTTGCCTAATGATGAACGCTGACGCGAATGATGTG
>JAZSMN010000070.1:0-2730 GCA_045535925.1 Eubacteriales bacterium | reverse complement strand
TTCTTCGTGCGCCTGTCAAATTCGCGGTGTTAGTATTAGAATTTGCGATTTGGCGTTGCTGACGCACACTTTAGTTTGATAAAGTGACTTCATTATACACCTTTGAAATGCGTTTGTCAATACTTTAGTTAAATAAAGTTTTCATTTTTTTGATTTTTGTAACAAATGGCAAATTCAGGGTGTTAACAAGTGTATGTTTTGTCTGTTTTCAACAAGTATTTTCTGTTGCAATAAAAAGAACCGTCAGCGTGTGACGGTTCTTTTTTTATTATATGCTGTTTTATGAAAATTAAGTATCCCTACTTCTCTCCTATATATACCTTATCCAAATCTAAAGTCTATTATCCTGCCGAGCAGCAAGAAAATATCAATCAAACAGTTATATCAAGTTCTCTTTCGCCGTCTAATATCGGATAGAGGTTTAGTATGCTTTTTTCCTTGCGGTGGGCGAGGGAGAGGGTGCGATAGGAGCCTCCACTTGACTTACCTACGTAGGCTATAACTAAATCGGAGAGCTCCACAAGTCGAGCGTTACGCTGGTGCATACAGCCCTGGTAATAATGCTCACTTAGGGTGTCGACGGTGTCTGCCCGCGAGAGGACGTATTCGTAGGACTGCTTGTTTTCCCGCGACCACTTGTCGCTCTGTCCCTGGCAGGGGACTATGATATGCAGGGATATATCGGGATAACGAATCTTGGCAAGGAGGACGGCACGGGCTGCCATAAGGTCAAAGCCGTAGGCACCGCCGTTGTAAAATCTTCGCACGCCCTTTTCGTATGCCAGGTATACCGCGCGAAGAAGCACCTCGGGTAGTCTTGCTCTATGTCCACTTTCAATTTCTCTGTGTCCTGTAAAGGCGCAGGCTAGTCCACTCATAGTTATCCCCTTTCTATTTTTATAGTAATTAAATCTACCTAAAACATAAAAACCGAATATTTATACTATAAGACTAAAATTCCTTTAATACAATACTCGGTGTTTTATGTTTTTATTTAACAGTGCCTTTTACTCAAGCTCGAAAGCGCCTGTATAAAGGCTGTAATACTGTCCTTTCTTGGCTATAAGCTCGTCGTGGCTACCACGCTCGATGATTTCACCGTGGTCGAGCACCATTATAACATCAGAGCTCTTTACAGTAGAAAGGCGGTGGGCTATTACGAACACCGTTCTACCCTGCATAAGTGCGTCCATACCGCGCTGAACAATCTGCTCTGTACGGGTGTCTATGGAAGAAGTCGCCTCGTCAAGAATCATAACAGGCGGGTCCGCTACCGCGCATCTTGCGATGGAGAGGAGCTGACGCTGTCCCTGGGAGAGGTTGGCACCGTTGCCCTTAAGCATAGTTGCGTATCCGCCGGGAAGCCTGGTGATAAAGTCATCAGCACCTACAAGGCGAGCGGCTGCAATACACTCCTCGTCGGTGGCATCAAGTCTGCCGTAGCGAATGTTGTCCATTACCGTACCAGTAAAGAGGTTGGTGTCCTGGAGAACTATGCCAAGAGAACGACGAAGGGCGCTCTTGGAAATCTTGTTGATATTTATTCCGTCGTATCTAATCTTGCCGTCGGCAATATCATAGAAGCGATTTATAAGATTGGTAATAGTGGTTTTACCGGCACCGGTCGCACCAACAAATGCCACCTGCTGTCCAGGCTCGGCATAAAGGGTGATATTTTTTAGTACAGGCTTACCCTCATCGTACTCGAAGTCAACCTCGGTCATACGAACATCGCCACGCAAGGGGGTGTAGGTGAGAGTACCGTCAGAGTGGGGATGCTTCCAAGCCCAAAGACCTGTACGCTCGTGGCACTCGACGAGAACGCCGTCTATTTCTTTAACATTAACAAGGGTAACGTATCCGTTGTCTACCTCGTCCTCTTCATCAAGAAGCTCAAAGATACGAGATGCACCTGCAAGTCCCATGGCAACCGAGTTTATCTGGTTGGAAACCTGGCTGACGCTACCCGAAAACTGCTTGGTCATATTAAGGAAAGGAATGACCAGGGCAACAGAAAACGCCTGGGCGGGAATGCCCACGATTTGGGTTATAGAAATGTTAAAGGCATTTGAAATAATCAACACGCCCCCCACTATTCCGACAATAACATAGAGAATGTTTCCTATATTATTAAGTATAGGCATCAGGGTGTTGGCGTACTTATTTGCTCGCTCTGCCTCCTTGAAGAGTTCATCATTTACACGGTCAAAATCCGCCTTGGTCGCTGACTCGTGGCAGAATACCTTTACCACTCTCTGTCCGTGCATCATCCCCTCTATATACCCCTCGGTTTTACCCATTGCTATCTGCTGGCGAACAAAGTGCTTTGCCGAGCCACCGCCGATTTTACCGGTGACAAGGAGCATACATATTACGCCGCCGATAACAACGAGGGTCATCCAAACAGAGAAATAAAGCATTATGGAGATAAGGACTATAATAGTCACCGAGGAAATAAGAAGTTGGGGCAAGCTCTGGGATATAAGCTGGCGAAGTGTGTCGATATCGTTGGTATAATAGGACATTATATCGCCGTGGTTGTGGGTGTCAAAATACTTTATTGGAAGCCCCTGCATCTTGGAGAACATCTTGTCGCGGAACTTCTTAAGTGTGCCCTGGGTTATTACCGCCATAAGCTGGTTGTAGGTGAAGGCGGAGATAAGAGATACTACGTAAATGCATCCAAGTGTTATCACAACACGGATTATGTCGGGAGCGACAGCTCCCCAG
>JAZSMN010000152.1:0-1843 GCA_045535925.1 Eubacteriales bacterium | reverse complement strand
GGCGAGATGTATCTCGAAACAATATATGTACTCACCACAGAAAAAACTCACGTACGCAGTATTGACGTATGCGAGCATATGGGATTTTCCAAGCCAAGTGTCAGCCGCGCCATAGGCCTACTAAAAAACGGCGGCTATGTAAATGTGGATAAGGACGGCTATCTGACCCTCACCGAGGCAGGGCGCGAGGTGGCGGAAAAGATGTACTCAAGGCACAAACTGCTCTCCGACCTGTTAATTAGCCTTGGTGTGGACGAGGAGATAGCCACCACCGATGCCTGCAAAATGGAGCATCACCTCTCCGACGAGTCCTTCGCCGCTATCAAGAGGTTTATTGAAGAGAAAACAATGTAAAAAGAACCGACCAAAGTCGGTTCTTTTTGTTTAACAAACAGGCTATCGAACTTTTCATCACTATGGATTTAGCCGCTCGAGCATTTTGTTTGTTACAGATTTTATATATCTTGATTATCAGGGGTTGGTGATGCCAGGCTCTGTGGGGATAAGGATGCTTGCCGAGTCGCCGGTCATAACCGAGGGGAGCTTGCCGTCCCACTTGGAGAGGTACTCGATATACTTAAGATATTCGGTGATGAGTTTGACCTCCTCGGCACTCTTGCCCTCGAAGTCTATCTCGTACTCAATTGCGGTAACAATACCGTTTTCGTCCTTTATCTCGATTTCCTTGATATTAAAGCCAAGAGCACGCGCCGCCTCGATAGACTTGAGTTTAATGGCTCTTGCCTCTGCCTGTGCAACCTCTATCTGCGCCTGTGCGTCTGCCTTCGCCTTCTCTATCTTTGCCTGTGCGTCAAGCTTGGCAACCTCCAGCTCCTTCTCTGCATTTACGATAGCGGTTTCCTTCTCATACTCTGCCTTGAGCTTCTGCTGTTCGGCTATCATCTTGTCCTCAACCGTCTTTTCAAAGGCATCGGAGAAGTCAATGTTGGTGAGCACCACCGCCACGATATCCACACAGTATTCCTCGTCAACTGCGCTCTTTATTGTGGTCTCAACGAGGGGCGAAATCGAAGAACGGGTTTCTATAATCTGCATAGCAGAATAGGAAGAGAGGGTAGCCTTTGCCTTTTCGGTGGCTATGCTCTCTATACGGTTTGCCAAGAGGCTTACCGAGCCATACTGGTTTGCGATATTTATCGCCTTGGACTCGTCTATCTTGTACTGCACGGTCATAGCGATAGACATTGTCTGCGCGTCCTTGGAGTATGCCTGAGCAGAAATCTCCATATTCTGCACCTTTGCGTCATAGTATTCGTAGCTCTCGGTGAGCCAGAAGTCAAAATATGTACCCGCGGTGCGGACCTTTACCGCCTCGCCAAGATGCTTTACGACGGCTATCTCGCCCGCCTCGACGGTGTGGAAGGAGGAGGGAATCGATGCTACACCGATTATAGCAACAACAGTCAGAACTATACCGATTATTTTGATAACGCTGTTCTTGTTCTTCTTGTGAGAGCCGAAGAAGATAAGAGCCGCGCCAACAATAATACCGGCAACGAATAAAACGCCAAAAATAAAACCAAAAGCCATAAAAACCTCCATAGGCAATATTAAGGATATAGAAATATAAGGAGTAATATCCTTTGCCAATATTGTATCACAATTTTCCTCCCCCGTCAACAATTAAGCCAAAAAATCGCCGAGGCGGAGTGTGGCAAAAAGCCGCCAATAAGGTGAAAATTATAGAAAATCCCCACCTCTTGCGAGGTGAATCGTAGATAAGCCTCCCTCCGGGAGGGAGGTGGCAACCATATCGACCGAGTCGGGGGCATATGTAAGCAAGGCCCCCTCCGGGAGGGGGCTCCCGACATAGTCGGGTGGA
>JAZSMN010000135.1:0-6082 GCA_045535925.1 Eubacteriales bacterium | reverse complement strand
TCCGTAGCCACGGAAGGCGTCAATAAGGCGAAGAACGTCAAGGTCGTAGGTAATGCCAAGGTCACCACGAACCTTGTTTTTCTCGATATCTGCGGTATTGATAGCGATGATAATCTCTGCCTCGTCCTTTATCTCGATAAGCATCTTGATTTTGCTATCGGGGGCAAAGCCGGGGAGAACCCTCGATGCGTGGAAATCGTCAAAGAGCTTGCCACCAAATTCAAGGTAGAGCTTTTCACCAAAGAGCGATATTCTCTCTTTGATTTTTTGCGATTGAAGCTTTAGATACTGCTCGTTATCAAATCCCTCTTTAAACATAATTCACCTCGGTCAAAAAAAATAACACCAATATTTTAACACACCCGGTTTATTTTTTCAAGGATAAATTAAATATTTGTTAATTTTTTATTATTTTCCCTCTCCTGTCGATTTATATTGCTTTTTTTGTTCCGCAGTGGTAAAATATAAGTACAAAAACGTCGAGGTGATTAGTATGGGCTCTACCTTAACTACAAAATACAAGGCTATGATGGACTCGTCCTGTCCTCACGCCTATTATCCCCGTCCCCAGTTTAAGCGAGATAGCTTCTTCTGTCTAAATGGAGAATGGGATTTTTACCTATCCGGTAAAGGCAAGGAGGATGTCAAAACCAAGATATTAGTCCCCTTTTGCCCAGAGAGTGAGCTTTCGGGTCTTGGTATAAGTATAGAGGGCTACACCGAGTGTGCCTATGAGCGTAAATTCACCCTGCCAGAGGGCTTTGTTAAGGACAGGGTTATCCTGCGCTTTGGCGCTGTGGACCAGGTTTGCCGTGTGTTTATCGGCGGACAAAAGATAGGCGAGCACGAGGGTGGTTATCTGCCCTTCTCCTTTGATATTACCGAGCATATTGGCGAGGGGGAAATATCCCTGCGCGTGGAGTTCCTTGACACCCTCGACATAAAATACCCCTACGGCAAGCAGACGAAGAAGCGCGGAGGAATGTGGTACACTCCTGTGAGCGGAATATGGCAGACGGTGTGGGTAGAGAGCCTGCCGAAAAACTCGGTCGAGAGCCTACGCATAGAGCCACTCCCAGACGGTGTAAAAATAAAGATATACGGTGGCGAGGAAGGAAAGAAAATAGTCCTCGCGGATGGCGATATATACGAGTTTTGTGGCTGTGAGGTGGTTCTTAGGCCCGAAAACCCCAAGCTTTGGACACCAGAAACTCCATATCTATATAGCTTTACACTCACCTCGGGCGAGGACAAAATAGAGAGCTACTTTGCCATAAGGACGGTGGATATTCGAGAGATTGACGGTGTAAACCGCATTTGTCTAAATGGCAAGCCCTATGTTTTCAATGGTCTGCTCGACCAAGGCTACTTCCCTGACGGACTGTTTTTGCCCGCTACTATCGATGGCTATATTGACGATATTCGCTCTATGAAATCGCTGGGCTTCAATATGTTACGCAAGCATATCAAGGTCGAGCCTATGATTTTCTACTACCTCTGTGACAAGGAGGGTATGGCGGTATTCCAGGATATGGTCAATAACGGAAAATACTCCTTTATTGTCGACACCGCTCTGCCCACGATAGGACTACAAAAGCTACCCGACGCAAATAGACACAAAAGCCCCGAGAGTCGTGCCATATTTGAGGAAACAATGTACGGTATAGCCGACCTGCTTTACAACACACCCTCTGTGGTTTACTACACCATTTTCAACGAGGGCTGGGGACAATTCTGTGCCGACGAAATGTATGACAAGCTGAAGGCGAAGGACTCGACCAGAGTTATAGATGCCACCTCGGGCTGGTTTAGAAGAAGTAAAAGCGACGTAGACTCAAGGCACATATACTTCAAGCCCTTGGTAGTAAAGGACAGGGACAAAAGGCCCTTGGTTATCAGCGAGTTTGGTGGCTACTCATACCGCTGCGAGGGTCACCTCTTTGGTGAAGGTAACTATGGTTACAAGGACTTCGCAAGCACCGACGCCTTTAGAGACGCGGTAATAGGCCTATACGGAAAGCAGGTGTTCCCCCTTGCTCTTGCCGGCGCTTCTGCCTTTGTATATACCCAGGTGTCGGACGTTGAGGACGAAACCAACGGACTCTTGACCTATGACCGCGAGGTGTTAAAGATTAAACCCGAGGATATAAAACCCCTGATGGATGAAATTGGCGGATATTAACCCCTCTAAATTCCCTTAAAAAATAAATAGAGCCTCTTTTAGTAGTTTTTCTACCAAGAGAGGCTTTTTTATTATCATAAGCACACGCCACTATTAAGTTTATCAGTACAATTCGAAATTGCCCTTATTTAGGTTAGTATAAGGCTTTTTATGTTTATGTGCATAAAGAAGAGTCTTATAAGCTCCGCCATAGTGCGTACAGACATACCCAATTACATAATCCGCTTGCTTTACCATCCACTCATTACGCTTCGATATAGCGAATTTTAGTGGTACACTTTCAATTTCAGGGTAGATGATTTCATCGTACTCTTTTTCAAAATAATCTTTTCTTTCATAAAGCGCATTATTCAAATAAGGAGTAATGAAAATAACTCTTGCGCTTGGGTGTTTTTCCTTAAACTTTTTTGCACACTCTTTGGCGAAGTGGTCAAAGTTGCCGTAGCCCCCAAGATAAAAGTCAATTTGATGCCCTTTAGATATTTCTTCTAAAAGACTTAATAATCGACTTTCGTCACCTTGTTCGGATATAAAATTTGAATGCCCGCAAAAAGTAATAACCATACAGTTTTAGACCTCTCTATGAAAGTATACATTCATAATTATAGCATATTTCATTGAGGAAGACAATCCATAAGGAAGTATACATTCTTATATTTTTGGTTAAAAAGAATATAATGTTTATGGAAGTGTTCTTCCGTATGTATTCTTTCGGAGGTGGATTATGACAGTAAATGATGCTGTTGCTAAGAGGGTTGCTCAGCTACTTAGAGAAAAGAAAATGACGCAGTATCGTTTAGAGCAACAATCAGGGATACAACACGGACACATGCAGTGGATTATGAGCGGTAAAAGCAGAACGGTTACGTTGTCAACTGTAATGATGCTTGCAAACGGTTTTGGTATGACCGTAATAGAGTTTCTAAATGATGATATCTTCCTTTTTGAAAATCTTGAAGTAGAATAACGAATATAAACAGCCTCTTTTAGTAGAAAACTCTACCGAAAGAGGCTTTATTATTAAAACGTTTATCCTGCTACACGAGTTCTCCCCCACCCGACTCTGTCGGGAGCCCCTACCGGAGTGGGCCTTTTTATCTAAAACCGAGAAATCAGTTGAGTATCGCAATACCGAGGTTGAGGTAGGATGCAAAGACTACCCAGAGAATATAGGGCAAAAGCAGGAAGATAGTTCGCCTATCTATCTTGTAGAAGAGGGTGGCGGTCACTATGATTAGGGCAAGGAGGATGAGTATCCATACAAAGGAGAAGTAATAGAGGTCGAAGTTGAAGAACAGGATGCTCCAAAAGAAGTTGAATATCAGCTGAAGGCCGTAGTATTTAAGCGCTCTAGCCTTATCCTCAAGACTTGTGTTGCTGCTGACAACGAGGTATGAGGCTATACCCATTAGCACAAACAATATTGTCCACACCACCGGGAAAAGCCAGCCGGGAGGGGATAGAGGTGGCTGCTCCAGCTTTGAAAAATGGTCCATACTACCCATAGTAAGCCAGGCAGAAAGCCCGCCTACGGCAAGGGGAATTGCTATGTTTATTATAAGCGATTTGTAGTTTATCTTCATCGTTTTCTATCCTTTTCTTTTTTTATATTATACTCGCTCCCGCTTCCCAATATACCTTTTTTGGAGTAAATAGATTTTGGTGCTAATATTCATGTTTTTTCAAAATCAAAATAAAATAGAAAAATTTGAATAGACCTCCACCACGCTGTCAATAATGGCAAGGAAAGGAAGGTAAAAGAAATGATAAAAGACTTTTTTACAACACTTATGGTTCTTGCGCTCTCGCTTTTTATAATAGCGGCAGTGCCAAATGACTCGGATGCGGCAATATACGAGGACACTCTGCGTCTACATATACTCGCAAACTCGGATAGCGAGGAAGACCAGAGCCTAAAGCTTCTAATAAGGGACAAGGTGCTCGAAAAATACGGGGAAATACTAAAGAGGGGCGACAGTGTAGAAGGGGCAATTTCTCTTGGCGAGTCGCTTGTAGAGGATATAAGGGCCGATGTGGACTCTTGGATTGCCGAGGAGGGCTTTGGGTACACCTCGGGAGTGAAAATAACCGAGGAGTGGTATGATACAAGGGAGTACGAGGGATTTTCCCTGCCCTGTGGCTACTACTATTCAATGCAGATTACCCTGGGTGAGGCCGAGGGCAAGAACTGGTGGTGCGTTATGTATCCGCCCCTGTGCCTCGACCTCGCCACAGAAAACGCACCTGCCGACGACGGAATAATTGACTACACAAAGGAAGAGCTTACCCTGATAGAAAGCAAGGGGTATTCTGTAAAATTCCGTCTAATTGAGCTGGTTAGCAGGATAGCAGGACATTTGACAAAAAATAGTTGATTTTATTATTCTTTTATGCTAAAATATATCTACTAAATGATTTTGGAGTACGGTATGGCAGAAAAGAATAAAGGTACAAGAGTCATAGCCGAGAACAGAAAGGCAAGACACGACTATTTCGTTATCGAGACCTATGAGGCGGGAATAGAGCTGTTTGGCACAGAGGTAAAATCCCTGCGTGCCGGTACGGTGAATATGAAGGACTCATACTGCGAGATAGACGGTGGCGAGATGTTCGCCCTCGGTGTTCATATAAGCCCCTACGAACAGGGCAATATATTTAACAAAGACCCCCTGCGCCCAAAGAAGCTTTTGCTTCACAAAAGCGAGATAATGAAGCTGACGGGTCTTGTTTCTCGCGAGGGTTACACATTGGTCCCCCTCTCGCTCTATTTCAAGGGCTCGAGAGTAAAGATGGCAATTGGTCTTTGCAAGGGTAAGAAGCTCTATGACAAGCGCGAGGACATCGCAAAGCGCGATGCAAACCGTGACATTGAACGCGCTATGAAAGAAAAATACTAATATCAAAAAACGCTTATTCGTCCTGCGAATAAGCGTTTTTATTTTCTAAAGGGGTTATTTTGTTTTTTGGTATATTAGGGGCATTTACCCCAGCTTTTATTTAAGGGTTATTAGTTGGGTATACCCCTTATTTTTTTTACTTTTCTACCTACAAGGAGGGTGCGCATCGAGTTTAGAATAGCGAGGACGGCCACACCGACGTCGGCAAAGACAGCCATCCACATACCTGCAAGGTTGAAGGAAACAAGCAGAAGCACCAGCACCTTGATACCTATGGCAAAGACGATATTTTGCTTGGATATAGCGAGGGTTTTGCGCGCTATCCCTATAGCATCGGATATTCTTGTCAGCTTATCCGAGGTTATAACCAAATCTGAGGCCTCTATCGCTGAGTCAGTACCGAGGCTACCCATAGAAATGCCAACGTCGGCACGTGCGATACAGGGCGCGTCATTTACACCGTCGCCCACATAGAGCACCGAGCCGCGCGACTTTTCGATTATGCTCTCGAGGTGCGCGAGCTTGTCAGCAGGAAGCAGACCATAAAATGCCTCGTCCACACCGACCGCCTGTGCCACACTACTCACCGAGGACTCGCGGTCGCCAGAGAGAATGTATGTCTTCTTTACACCGAGGGCTCGAAGCGCCATGATAGCCTCTTTTGTCTCGCTCTTTATGGTATCGGTAAGCTCTATCGCTCCACAAAATACTCCGTCAACGGATACGAGCACCGTGCCAGAGCTATCACCTTCGGGCTCTGTCCCCACCTCATAGATAAGTGCAGCGTTGCCGACAGCCACGCGTTTGCCGTTTACAGTAGCAACAACGCCCTTGCCGATATGCTCCACAATGTCAGTGGCAGGATAAAGCTGGGTTGCTTCGTTGCGAAGGCACTCGGCTATCGGGTGAGTAGAGCCATATTCTGCTGAGGCAGAAAGGTTTAGAAGCTCTTCCCTATCCATACCAACTGCAAGGACCTCGCCTATGGAGAGTCTGCCCTCGG
>JAZSMN010000004.1:0-7437 GCA_045535925.1 Eubacteriales bacterium | reverse complement strand
TTTGATTGCCTGTAATTCAGCCAAAGATTTCATGTGTGATCTTCCTTTCATAGTCAATCATTTTTTATATTTTGAATTTAATCAAATCATTTCATATTGCTCTTTAAGATAGCCCTCAATCCACTTGATTATTTCATAGCTGTCAAGGGGAATATCCTCGAGCATCTCTCGTAGCTCTCTTGTGTCGAGCTTTACCTCGCCACCCTCTGTTTTGTGGAGGAAAAGAAAGTCTACGAGCGGGTGTCCCTGTATCAGGGTTGTTATAGTGCTTATTACGTCGCCAAGAGGTGTGAAGTCGAGGTGGTCCTTATAAAACTCCGCCCTGACGGTAGTACCGTGGGATAGGGGAGATTCCTCACTTGTAAGCGAGGAGATTGTAAGCGAGCCACCTGTTTGCTCTGCGGCGAGCTTTAGCAGCGGTATTCCCATACCAACCTTTCGTGTAGTGCGAGTGGTGTAGAATGGGTCAAGCACGTTTTTTTCGACCTCGTCGGTCATACCGCAGCCGTTATCCTTTATTGTAAGGGTTAGCAGGTTGTTTGCCTCGGTGATTAGTATCTCTGTGAGGCTTGCCCCTGCTTTTAAGGAGTTTTCTGCAATATCAAGTATGTTAAGTGACAATTCCTTCATATCAGCTTACCTCAAAAGTTCGAATAGCCTCTCTCGAATTTGGTCAGCGGAGTCGCTCTCTTCTAACAAGAAGAAGTTTTCCGCGTCGCTTATATCGGTCAAATAGTGGGCGTCTGAACTGAATATCGCCATTTTCCCTGAGAGTGAGTAGAGCTCTTCGTACTTGCCCTTGTTTTCGGGGTCGCGAAGCTCATAGACGGAAAAATCCGACTGGGTGGGAAATGTACCAAGCACCGCAATAATTCCGTTTGCATCCCTGTCGATATGGGCGGGGTAGCACACACCTCCATATGAGGCGACGATTTCCCCGGCATCCTCGATAGAGATATCGGTTGCGTTTGATAGCAGGTATTCTTCCTTTCCTATTAGTTGGTCGTCCTCACCAAGAATTAACTGGCGGCCAAATATGTCCTCGCGGTTTTTAATCTTCATTCGGTGCTTGTCCACATATTCGTCAAAGGACAACGCGTCCTCAAGATTTTGGAATAGACACACAGCGTGAATATCCTCGGAGGTAGTAAGCTCCATGCCCGCAACCGGGACAAGACCGTACTGCTCGCAGGCCTTAAAAAAGGCGGGACAGTTTTTTGCCGTGTTGTGGTCGGTAAGTGCCACTATATCAAGGCCAGAGATTTTTGCCATACCCGCAATGTTGTAGGGGGTGGAGTCATCATCGGCACAGGGGGACAGGCAGGAGTGAATGTGAAGATCGTAGTAATATCTTCTCATCAAAGCAGCCCTGCCAAGCTACACGCACACTGGTAGGATGACATCTCGGTAGAGAGGATGTTTATCCCTTTTTCATTTGCGGTAGCGATAATATCATCGGGGAGGGTTACCCCCTCGGTGAGAATTATTGTTGCGACGTCAGAGAGCGTAGCCACAGCAAGAATATTTACATTAGACATTATAGTGAGCCAGGCGTTGCCACTTTCGCAGCGACCCATAACCCAGCTTAACAGGTCACCTATGTAAACACCCTCAATATCCCTCTCGGGACAGGGGAGTGTGACTGCCTCAAAGCCGTCAATGTTTGCAAGCATTCCAACCGTCATTTTGTACTCTCACATTTCTCTCGTTCACGAAAGGCCTTTATAGGACAGTCATCGGCACAGGACTGTTTTTTAACCACGTCCTCTGCGAATGCTCGGCAGGTCGGTGCTCCGCAAGAGCCACAATCGATACCGGGCAGGGTGTCCCTAAATTTTTGAATATCTGCCATCATACGCATAGAGTCGGCAAGGTTGCTTGCCAGTCTTGATATGGGGCGATACTCGGGCATCTCGTCAAATAGGTAAAAATCGGGAATGTATTCCAGCTCTTCCTTCGAGAGTTGGTTTCTCGATACAGGAAGATAGTGTCTTAAGGTTTGCAGTCTTGCCTTTGCAATAAAGGGGTTTTGTATAGTAAGGACGCCACCGACACAACCACCTGTGCAGGCGTTGAGCTCGATAAATTCGAGGGGTGGGATATTTCCGTTTTCTATCTGGTCGAGCACGTGGATGACATTGTCAATTCCGTCTGCCGCAAGATAGTAATCGTTAAATATTGCCGCAGCCTCGCCACCGGTTCTTGCCCAGCCGAGTCCTATTCTACCAGACTCGCACATCGGGGTGATATCGACATCCTTCTTCATCTTTGCGATAAGTTGGAAGTATAAATCCTTTATGGAAATAACGACATCGACAGAACTACTATAGCCTGCAAAGCCGTTTTTCACATAGCTTGCCTTAGCGGGACAGGGGGTGATAAAGCAAACACCTATATCCTCGTCGGACAGTTCGGGATGCTCTCTCTTTGCCTTGTCCTTGGCAAGCTTTGCCGCAATCTCCATAGGAGGCAGCATATGAATGATATGGTCGGACAGCGAGGGATAGCGCAGGTTGATAAGTCGCATTACAACAGGGCAGGCCGAGCTGATAGCGGGTTTTGTAACGCCGTCAAGCTTGAGGTATTGCCTTGTATATGCCGAGACCAGCTCTGCCGCCTTTGACACCTCGTACACGTCGTCAAATCCAAGCTTAAGTAGACCGTCAAGAACATAGTCTATGTCGTCAAGGTTGTCAAACTGACCGTAGAGGGTAGGAGCGGGGAGTGCTATCTTCCACTTAAATTTCGCCATATCGGTAAGCACGCCGCACACCGCTTTTTTTGCCTTGTGTGGGCATACTCTGATGCATTCACCACAGTCAATGCATCTGTCGGGGTTGATGACAGCATGACCATCTCTGATTCGAATTGCCTCGGTAGGGCAACGTCTCAGACAGGTTGTACAACCTGTGCATTTGCTCTCATCGAGTAAAACAGAGTGTTCATAAGTGTGCATTTTTGCCACCTTTATTTGTAATTAACTCGCATAGTGATTCGAGTGCCCACACCCACCGTGGACTGTATATCCATAAAGTCGGTGTAGCGCTTCATATTAGGAAGTCCCATGCCTGCACCAAATCCGAGAGAACGGATAGTGTCCGAGGCTGTGGAGTAGCCCTCCTGCATCGCCTGGTTAATATCCTTAATTCCAGGGCCCCTGTCATCGAGAACGATCTCTATGTAAGAGTCAAACACCTTGACCTGGGCAACGCCTCCGCCAGCGTGAATGACCATATTTATCTCGCCCTCGTACATAGCGATAGAAACTCGTCTAATAGTCTCTGCATCTATGCCAAGTTGTCTTAAATTTTTCTTTACAAGAACCGACGCATGACCTGCCGAGGTGAAATCCTCGCCGTCGACATCAAATCGGAAAATCAATTCTTCATTCATTACTGTTCTTTTTTCCTCCAATGAGTCCATTGCAGTATAACAAGCCACAGGAAGTGTAAAGTGTCAAGTCTGTGCTTAAGACCACAATTCCGCTTTCTTTAGCCAGTGCGAGCATTTCCTCACTGGGAGTTTTAGAACGAACAAATACTATGCAAACCATATCCATCATAACTGCGGTGCGAATTACCTGAGGGTTCACAAGGCCTGTAAGAAGAACCGCCTGGTCCTTTACATAGGCGAGAACATCACTCATAAGGTCGCATCCACAGGCGGAATAGACGTGCTTGCCGAGGTTTTCATCACAAGCGAGAACCTTTGCATTTAGGAGTTCTTGAATTTTACTGATTTTCATACAATTTACCTTTTACTTTTGATAAATTAGTTGTACTTTGCGATAATTCCTTCTACGTCATCTACACCAAGACGGCCGTAAACTTCATCATTGATAGTAAGGACGGGAGCAAGACCACAAGCACCGATGCAGCGGCAAGCAGTAAGAGAGAACTTCTTGTCGGGGGTGCATTCTTCACCGGCGATGCCAAGAATCTCCTGAAGCTTGTTGTAGATATCGCCCGAGCCCTTAACGTAGCAGGCAGTACCAAGACATACAGAGATGTGATACTGACCCTTGGGGGTAAGAGAGAATTGTGCATAGAAGGTGGCAACGCCATATACCTTCTCAAGCGGAACATCCATACCCTCAGCGATCATAGCCTGTACCTCAATGGGCAGGTACTCATAGATGTCCTGTGCTTGCTGCATAACAGCCATCAACAGACTCTTATCGTGCTTGTGAGCATCGATAACTGCCATGAGGCGTTCCTTCTGCTCGGGGGTACCGCTGAAGGGAACGGTAGAAAGTTTTTTTAACATAATATATCCTCCTTGTTAAATATCCAGTAAAATGCACGTGTATGTACGTACATTATCCATTACATTATAACATAAGGATATATAAAATTCAATACATATTTTCATTATTTGACAATAAAATAACGAAATTGGAAATATGGTCTAATATTGTGTGGACTACCCGCACTGATTTGTGAATTCTGTATAAAGAGATGCGTAAATTTTATTGATCACACCCTCGTTTTTTCCTCCTATGGGCTTTTTGTCAAGCGAAAAGGCTCTCGTTATTAGCGAGGTGGTTGCCGAGGTAAAGACCTCGTCGGCTGTATAGATATCCTCGGTAGAGAAGGCGGTTTCCTTTACCTTAAGCCCAAGCGTAGGTGCATGCCTAATAATATTCGCCCTGGTTATACCCGGGAGAATATGCGGCCCGTTGGGGTGGGTGTATAGCGTGTCATTCTTAAGTATAAAGATATTCGAGTGGGCACACTCTGTGACTATGTTATCACGATAGAACACCGCCTCGCGACACCCTTCGTTTTCCGCCCTCGTGCTCGCCAAAACGGCGGGGAGAAGGTTGGTTGTCTTTATATTGCACATAGAATATCTTGTGTCGGGCAGGGAAATAAGCGAAGACGAGGTGAGGGTGGGGGACAGCTCGATTTCTGTGACGGAAATGAGGATATTGGTCTTGTCGGTAGCCCTCGCGTGCCTGCGTTTTTCGCCATTTCCCGAGCATTGCAGATAAATCATGTAGATATCTAATTTCGCCTTTTTTATAAGCTCAAAAATTATCCCGATAGCCTCGGCTTTTATCAGTGGATAGGATAGACCGATAGCGGAAATGTTGTTATAAAATCTTGAAAGGTGCTCGCCTAATTGGTAGACGCTCCCACCCATTCCGATAGCCACCTCATAGACCGAATCTGCGAAGTAAATAGAGCGGTCAGAGAGGGGGATAGCCAGATCTTCGCTCCTTTGAAATTTCCCGTTGTAATAGCAAATGTCGGACATATTTTTATCCTCTTTTCTAGATTAATTTTTACAAAAGCTTGGTATAAAACATCTTATGAATGAGAAGCGAAAAAGATGAAAAAAGAGGGATTTTAGTAGGTAAAAATCCATGAAAAAAAGAGGAAGATATAGGGGGATAATACAGCGAGAAGTAACCGAAAAAAACGGCAGAAAAGCATAAAAAACACAGAGCGATTTCCACCCGAAAAAAAGTAAGGCAAAATCGCTCTGCTTAAAAATAAATATCGAATTTAGAAGGTTGTGGACTTGATTACATTGCCATCAAAGTCGTAAATTGTAAAGCTTCTGTTTTCGTAAATCATATAGGTTTTTGGGTTGTTTTCTTTGGGCAGGGACACCGACCCGGGGTTGAGATATGTGCACTCGTCGCCAAAGGGTAAGGAGGCAAGAATATGGGTGTGACCGTGCAGGAGAATGTCGCCTTTTTTAAACTTAAATCCACCCGACGCATTGATATTATGTCCGTGGGTTGCTATTACTGTCAGACCGTCTAAAGAGAGGAGAATATACTCGGCAAGAATAGGAAATTCCAGCACCATTTGGTCTACCTCGGTGTCGCAGTTTCCCCTAACCGCAAGGATATCATTTTTATGCTCGTTCAGCAGGGCAATAACCTCTTTCGGCGCATAGTTTTCCGGCAGGTCGTTGCGAGGTCCGTGGTACAGTAGGTCGCCAAGGAGCAGGACTCTCTGGCACCCGGTTTTTTCGTAAATATCCAAGAACTTGCGGGCGCAGGCTATGTCTCCGTGTATATCCGAGCCAATCAAAATTTTCATAAAAAGTCCTCCTTGGTTTTGAATATACTATAACACAAAATGTTGTAAAAATCAATACAAAAATAAGTATTTTCTTCAATATATAGTATCATCTTGTTAATTTAGATTGACAAATAAAATAATATATGTTATAATTTTTGAGGAAAAATATTAAGGAGAGATATAAATGGCTCAATCAAGAGGAAAAAAGGCCTATGATGATCAAAGTATCAAGAGTCTAAAGGGTGCGGAGCGAGTTAGAAAAAAGCCCGCGGTTATCTTTGGCTCGGATGATATAACCGGCTGTCAGCACTCCTTTATAGAGATACTTGCAAACTCGGTTGACGAGGCTCGTGAGGGCTACGGAAATCGCATCATAGTCAAGAAATATAGAGATTTATCCATTGAGGTAGAGGACTTTGGCCGTGGTGTTCCCCTCGGTTTCAACGAGAAGGAAGGTCGCTACAACTGGGAGCTTGTATTCTGCGAGCTTTACGCAGGTGGTAAGTACGACAACAATGACGACAACGCATCCTACGAGTTCTCGCTCGGTACCAACGGTCTTGGTGCTACCGCAACCCAGTATTCCAGTGAATATATGGAGGTCAAGTCCTACAATGGCAAGACCATATCCGAGATGTCCTTTAAGCGTGGCGAGCCTGTGGGCGAGCTTCGTACCTGTGACATAGTCCCCGGCGGCAAGCGCCTCGGCACGGTTATCAGATGGCGCCCCGACCTCGAGGTATTCAAGGAGATAGATATTCCTGTCGATTTCCTTATACTCACCCTCCGCAGACAAGCTATGGTAAATGCGGGCATCCGCTTTATCCTGGAGGTAGAGAACGAGAAGGGCAGGTTCGACAAGACCGAATACTATTACGAGAACGGTATTGCCGACTATATCGAGGAGCTGGCAGAGGGTAGTGCGCTCACCGCTCCCGTGCTTTGGAAAATCGAGACCAAGGGTAAGGACCGTGAGGACCTGCCTGAATATAAGTTTAAGGCGGAGGTTTCCTTCTGCTTTGCACAGACTGGCGTGCCTGAGTATTACCACAACTCCTCCTATCTTGAATACGGAGGTGCTCCTGACAAGGCGGTAAGAAACGCCTTTGCCTATGCGATAGACAAGTATATCAGAGCGCACAACAAGTACAATAAAAACGAGCCGAAGGTTTCCTTTGGAGATATTTCGGACAACCTTATAGTTATAGTAAACTCGGCATCCACACAGACCTCTAAGTCGGAGGCCAAGCGGTCTTAGGAAGACAATTAGAGCTCCCAACTCCTTGGCTCACAGAACGACATGGCTACGATCCGACTTAAAAACGAGCCGAAGGTTTCCTTTGGAGATATTTCGGACAACCTTATAGTTATAGTAAACTCGGCATCCACACAGACCTCT
>JAZSMN010000056.1:0-5557 GCA_045535925.1 Eubacteriales bacterium | reverse complement strand
CGAGGTGAGGAGTTTATGGAGGTGCTCCGCGAGTGCAACCCCGACATTATTCTGGTGGTTGCCTACGGCAAGATTTTGCCCCCCGCGGTGCTTGAATATCCCAAATATGGTTGTATAAACGTCCACGTATCCCTCCTGCCCAAATTCCGTGGTGCCGCACCTATGCAGCGCGCTATCATTGAGGGCGAGAGCGAGACAGGTGTGACTATTATGTATATGGCTGAGGGGCTTGATACGGGTGATATAATTTCGCAGTCGGCCTTCCCGATAACCGAGAGCGACGACTTCGAGACCGTCCACGATAGGAGCGCTATCATTGGTGGCCAGATGGCAGTGGAGGCTATCCTTTCTATCGCCGCTGGTACAGCTTCGCGCACACCACAGGACGACTCTCTTGCCACCTATGCCGCGAAAATAGAAAAAGAAGATTGTAGAATAGATTTTAACCTCCCTGCCGAGAGACTCTCCTGTATAATCAGGGGCGTGACACCTATCCCTGGCGCATTTGCCTACCTCGGTGGCAAGATGATAAAGCTCTTTGGTGTTAGTGCCACAAAGGGAAAGGGGAACGTGGGCGAGGTTATCGACACCAATGCCAAGGGCGAGGGCTCCTTTACCGTCGCTTGTGGAGAGGGTGCTCTTTTGGTCCGTGGTGTAATTCCCGAGGGCAAGGGTAGAATGAGCGCGGGCGATTTCCTCCGCGGTCGCAAGCTTAACCTCGGCGACAGGTTCTCTTGATATGAAGATACTTGATTTGACATTATCCCTGCTCGACGGTTACGAGCTGGAGGGCAAGTATGCTAACCTTGCGCTTTCCGCCCACTCGCTCGACAGCCTGTCAAGGGAGCAAAAAGCCCTTGTGACCCTGCTGTTTTACACCGCCATAGAGCACAAAATAACACTTGACTACTACATTTGCGCCTACGCAGGCCGTAGCCTCGAACAGATAGATATCCACACGCTGAATATTCTGCGCCTTGGTTTGACCGAGCTTTTATATATCGACTCCATACCCGACTACGCAGCGGTAAACGAGTGCGTCTCTCTTGGTAGAAACAAGGGCGAGCGCGGTTTTATAAATGCGATTTTGCGCTCTGTTATCGCAGGACGCGATGGTGGTAGCCTCCCTATGCCAAAGAGGGAGAAGAACCTGGCGCGTTTCCTCTCGGTAACCTATTCCTTCCCGATGTGGCTTTGTCGACATTTTATCGACCTTGTTGGGGTGGAAGAGACCGAGATGCTCCTTGCCGAGTTTAACAGCGAGGGCGACACAGACCTGACGGTAAACACCACACGCATCTCTGTCGACGAGCTTGTGGCAAAGCTCCGTGAGGACGGCTACACAGTAACAAAGAGCAAATATTCGCCAATAAGTATTAGGATAAGCGGCTCGGTTAACCCCCGCGTGCTTTACGGCTTCGACGAGGGCTATTTTTTCGTCCAGGACGAGTCCTGTGCCATAAGCGCCTCGGTTCTTGAGGCAAAGCCTGGTGAGAAGGTTGTCGATGTCTGCGCCTGCCCCGGTGGCAAGAGCTTTGCTACCTCTATCCTCACAGGGGCGAGGGCTTCTATTACCGCCTTTGACCTGCACGAGAGCAAGCTCTCGCTTATAACCTCGGGAGCCGAAAGGCTTGGCCTCTCCCGAATAACCGTATCCGCCCAGGATGCCACGAGGGCGGGGGAGGATATGTATGGCGCCTTTGACAGGGTTATCTGCGACGTCCCCTGTTCGGGCCTTGGAGTGCTCGGGAAAAAGGCGGATATGCGCTACCGCGACGAGAGCGGAATAGTGGAGCTCCCCGAGCTTCAGTATACTATCCTATGTGAAAGTGCCAAATATCTTCACACGGGTGGCAGCATAGTCTATTCCACATGTACACTAAACCGACAGGAAAACGAGGACGTTGTAGAGCGCTTCCTCGCTAAAAACCAGGACTTTGCCCCCTCTGACTTTGAGATAGGCGACCTATGCTCGAAGGGGGGTATGATGACTCTCTATCCGCATATCCATAAGACCGACGGTTTCTTCATTGCAAAACTACAAAAGGTAAAATAAAATGGCAGAAAAGATTGATTTATACTCCTTGACCGACACCGAGCTTGAGGAGCTTTTCGTCTCACTTGGCGAGCCAAAATACAGGGCAAAGCAGGTTTTCCCACGCCTTGCCGAGGGCGTGCCACTGTCCGAGATGACAAACCTATCGAAAAAACTTCGTGAAAAGCTTGCAGAAATCACCCTGGACACCCTGCCCAAGGTTGTCGAAAAGCTTACCTCTAAAATAGACGGCACGGTAAAATACCTCTTTAGGCTCCACGATGGCGAGTGTATCGAGAGCGTTTTTATGCGTTACAAGCACGGCAACACTCTATGTATATCCAGCCAAGTTGGTTGCTTTATGGGCTGCAAATTCTGTGCCTCCACCATTGGTGGCAAGGTCCGTGACCTGCTTCCCTCCGAGATGCTTGGCCAGATTATAGCCGCCCAGCGTGATATGGGCGAGAGAATTTCTAATATAGTAATGATGGGTATAGGCGAGCCGCTGGAAAACTATGACAATGTGCTTAAGTTCTTGCGTCTGGTAAACCTGCCTGGTGGTCTTAATATTGGATATAGACACATATCCCTATCCACCTGTGGCATAGTGCCAAAAATTCGCGAGCTTGCACACGTCGAGCTCCCCATAACTCTGTCTATATCCCTCCATGCATCCAACGACAAGCGTCGCTCGGAAATTATGCCTATAAATAATAAGTGGAAGATAAAGGACCTCCTTGACGCCTGCGTGTATTATTACAAGCATACTGGCAGACGAATATCCTTTGAATACACCCTTATAAGCGGTAAAAATGATAGCGAGGCCGATGCACTCGAGCTTGCCACCCTCTTGACTAGTGCCTTTAAGGGCACAGGCGCTCCAATCCACGTCAACCTCATCAGGGTAAATGAGGTGAAGGAGACAGGCTTCCGTCAGGGTAGCCCCGAGAGTGCTAATCGCTTTGCCGAGGTGCTGGAGCGCCACGGTTGTGTGGCTACTGTGCGCCGCCGTCTTGGTGGTGACGTAAATGGTGCTTGCGGCCAGCTTCGTCGCACGAGCAAGCAAGGTGACTGATTTAAGAAAGAGAGAAAATCTTGATTTACGAAAGAGAAGGTAGGATAGTAAAAGGCCTCGGAGGGCTCTTTGAGGTTAGAATATGCGAGGGCGACGAGATAAGCCTCGTCAGTTGCCGAGCCAAGGGCAACCTAAAAAGGGATGACGAAAAGCTTCTTGTTGGTGACAGGGTTAAGGTGCTTGTAGACACCGACACCCCCGACTCGCTTGTTATAAGTTCGGTTATCGAGCGCGAAAACTCGCTCATTCGCCCACCTATGGCAAACCTTAATTATCTGTTTGTTGTCCTCGCTGCAAAAAAGCCATCCCCAGTCCTTGAGACGGTGGACAAGCTTATCGCAATTTGCGAGCACAACAACATTCGCCCGGTTGTCGTGATAACCAAGGCGGACCTTGATAGCACCCTTGCAGGTGAGTATTATGATATATATAATAGGATAGGAATTCCCACCTTCCTCACCTCGTCCACCGATAGGATAGGACTTGATGAGCTTTCGCTCTTCGTTAGGGAAAACATAAAAGAGGGCAAGACCGCCGCCTTTGCCGGTGCGTCCGGTGTGGGCAAGTCCACATTGCTAAACGCACTCTTCCCCCATCTGTCACTCGCCACCTCGGATATTTCGAAGCGCATAGAGAGGGGCAAGCACACCACAAGACACGTGGAGCTTTACCCGATAGAGGAGAGCACAGACTCTGGCTTCCTCGCCGACACCCCCGGCTTTTCGCTTATAGATTTTGAGAGGTTTGACTTCTTCTCGCTCGAGGACCTCATACCCACATTTCCCGAGTTTCTGCCCTACATAGGTGCTTGCAGATACCAGGATTGCGCCCACGTGGGCGAGGGCAAGGACGAGTGCGCCATAGCAAGAGCTGTGGAGGAGGGAATTATTCCCGAAACAAGACTGTCTTCCTATCGCTCGATATATAGAATTTTAAAAGCTAAGAAAAACCAGTACGAGTAAGTATGACCTTGCTCAAAAAGTAGTAATAAAGAGGGCATTTTTGCCCTCTTACAAAAAAGTGAAAAAACTTTCTAAAACCCCTTGACAAACGAGACGTAATCGTTTATAATATCAAAGTAATCCTAAGACAGCAGGTTTTCGGTAATTGCGTAAGCTCCCTGCCGAGGTGGAAAGTTTAATATTGCATACTACCATACTTATGTATACTTATGCACTTTTTGCTTCCTTCTCGGTCGACCTATGGATTGCCGAAAAGGATTTTTTTATTTTCAAATTTTTATGGAGGTGAACTAAATGCCAAGTAATAAGATTCTTGAAGCAAAAAAGCAAATTGTAGAATCTCTTGCGGCAAAGATGCAGACTGCACAGGCTGGCGTACTTGTAAAGTACGAGGGCATTACAGTTGCAGAGGACACCGCTCTTCGTACCGCCCTTCGTAAGGCAGGCGTTGAGTATACCGTTATGAAGAACACTCTCACTGGTAGAGCGTGCGACATTGTCGGTTATGGTGAAATGAAGCAGTATCTCTCTGGTATGACTGCGATCGCTATCTGCCAGGACGATCCTATTGCTCCTGCAAGAATTATGAAGGAATATGCAGACAAGATCCAGGGCTTTGAAATCAAGGCTGGATTTGTTGACGGCGGCGTTATCGATAAGGCTGGCGTTGAGTCTTTAGCAGCAACTCCTTCGAAGGAAGTTCTCATTGCAAAGATGATGGGCTCTCTTATGTCTCCCCTTTATGGTCTTGCCTATGTACTTCAGGGCAAAATCGACAAGGAGAATGGTGGCGAAGAGGCTACCGAAGCTCCCGCAGAGGCTTAATTCTGCATAATAAATTAATTGTATAATATTTGGAGGATAAAATAATGAACGAAAAGACTACACAGATTCTTGACCTTGTTAAGGGTCTTACCATTCTTGAACTCGCTGACCTCGTTAAGGCTCTTGAGGAGGAATTCGGCGTATCCGCAGCTCCCGTAGCAGTAGCAGCAGCTCCTGGCGCAACCGCAGCTCCCGCAGAAGAGGAGAAGACCGAGTTTGACGTTATTCTTAAGGCTGCTGGTGCATCCAAGCTTAACGTTATCAAGGTTGTTCGTGAGCTCACTGGCCTTGGTCTTAAGGACGCTAAGGACCTTGTTGAGTCTGCTCCCAAGGCAATCAAGGAAGCAGTTTCCAAGGAAGAGGCAGAGAAGATCGCAGAGCAGCTTAAGGCAGCTGGCGCTGAGGTTGAAGTTAAGTAATCTCACCTTTCATAAAGAAAAGAACTCTCACCTGCTGAGAGTTCTTTTTTCTACCTTTTTAAGAATATATCAAAAATTTGCTTTTTTATTATGTATCAAATTTTCTTTCTGTACAACCAACGCAATCTATTAAAAACAATATAACCCCTTCTCCCCCGTAGGGGCAAAATGCGCTGGCCTAAAAGGCCCTCTCCCGGAGAGGGCTCCCGGCGTAGTCGGGTGGGTGAGAATGCGTGCAGCC
>JAZSMN010000156.1:0-3058 GCA_045535925.1 Eubacteriales bacterium | reverse complement strand
TTTGCGATATACTTCTTCCGTGTTATTGAGATTTCCTATGCCGAGATTAGATACATAGGTCGCTTTACCTCCCGTGATAGCGCTATGATTAACGAGGGCAAGACACTTGTGCTCACCCTCCGAGGATTTGGAAAGGTGGATATCGAGCTTCGTGGCAACGACGGCCCCTCCGAGCTTAACCTGACCTTTGATGAGGAGGACGGGGATATGGAATATCGACTGTTCCGTGGGCACTGCTTTGGCGGTGTTGGTAGTGTAAAGAAGATTTTGTCCTACTTTGGTGTAGATAGCAAAAGCTGTGAAAAATACCTCCACGGAGAGTTCCAAGAGGGTGACTACGAGTTTGTTAGTGTGTCCAGCGGAAAGAATGATGAGGAAAAAAACACCGTTTATATAAGAATTAACAAGACTATATAAATATAATAATGTAGAAAACCCAAAAATTCTAATAATACTAATAAAAAACGAGCCGATTTTTCGGCTCGTTTTCTTTTCTGCTACCCCACTTGGGGGTAGCAGCTTTTTGTTATTTAGTCATCGATGGCTAATGTTAAGTTCACGATTACTTTTTGTATTCGATTGCTGTTTTATTAGTCCTCGATTTCTGCGATACCGCCAGCAAGAGTAATCATCTTGACAGCAGCGAGGGAGAACTTGGATGCGATAACTGTGAGTTTCTTGTCCATAACACCACGAGCAAGCACCTTAATTCTTGCAGCCCTCTTGGAGATGATGCCCTTGGACTTGAGTGCTTCTACGGAAACGGTTTCGTTGTCCTCGAAGTTTTCGCAGATGGTATCAAGGTTTACCTCAACGAGCTTGCCCTTGCGCTGGTTTGCACCGGTGTGAATTACCTCGATTTTTGCAGTTGCTTCCTCGTCGGTGAGAATCTCGTCTGCGGTCTCGGCGTCAACGAAGATAGGCTCTTCTACCACGGGCTCGATTACAACAGGCTCTTTCACAACAGGCATTGCGATAACGTTGTCATCCTCGGGCTTTTCGGTTACCACACCGTCAAGAAGCTCGGAAACGTTTACTCTAACTATATTAGAATTTTCGTCAAGGGTCATTCCAGGAGGAAGGATAACCTTAACAAGTCCGCGCTTTGCAAGTGCCTCGGTGGTTTCGTAAGGCATGTGGTAATCAACGGTTGCTGCCTCGATTTCGGGTATCTCGAGTATTCTCATCATTTCCTCGACGAGCTCGATGGTGTACTTAAGCGCTCTTTCGCTTCTAACCTTAAGCATCATAGGTACCTTCTCAAACTTGGGCTTATCCGAAACATCGGTGAAGTGATACTTGGACTCGCTGTACTGCGAAGGATCAAGGTTGATGTAAAGGAGAAGTGTTCTACCCTTGATATTAAGCTTTGCACACTGGATTCTACCCTTGTTGAAGGACTCGAAGTTCCAGGATGTTCTGGACTTAACACCCTTGTAGGACATAAGCTTGTTCTTGATTACTGTGTAGTAATCCTGGATATCGCCCTCGGACTGGATAAGTCTGGAGTCGAAGGAGCTTCTGTAACGGACATATACAACCTCGCCATCAACGATAGTCTGGCTCATAGCCTCGTCCTCGTCGGTTGCACCAGGAATAGCGATAGGTACAATTACAGGCTCAATAACCAAAGGCTTTTCTTCTGCGGGCTCTGCGACAGGCTCTACAACCTCCTCGACGGGCTCATCTACTACAGGAGCAGGCTCTTCGATTACGGGTTCTTCTACCACGGGCTCTTCTGTTGTTTCTTCCTCGGCTGGAGTTTCTTCCTCGGTTTCGGGCTCTACTGTGGGAAGAGGCTCGTCGGTAGGCTCGTCATTACCCTTGTTCTTTCCACGGAAGATGAAGAAGAGAATGATAGCGATGATAAGAAGAATTACCAATACAATTATAAGTATCCACAGCCAAGTGTAGTCAGCGGGCTCTTCCTCTGTGGGAGCGGGCTCGATGCTTACGGCCGCATAGGTGGAGAAGTGAGTAGTCTCGAATACGATGTGGTCGCCAAGGATAGTAGCATCGTGAAGCTCTACGTTGCCCTCATCATCTACGTAAACTACCTTAAGGTCATAGCCTGTGCGATATGCTTCGGGAAGAAGCATTGTAACGGTAAATGTATCGTTGTCTACAGGCATATATACACCATCAAGAGCGAAGCTGATATCAAATGCGGTGATTACTCTACCGTAAAGGTCATCAGGAAGCTCGAAGCCGGTATATACGTGCGAGTTGTCATTAACTATGAAGTCATAGTCACCACGAATACCATTAGCGCTGGTTACACCAACGATAAGATTACCCTCGCTATCCTTGTACTCGTGATTACGATTAAGTTTAGTCTTGATGGTAAGAGTTGCACTCATAGGCGCGATATACTCGTTGTAGTTGAGTGTATCGGTTACTGTAAAGGTGGCAGTAACAACATAGACGCCCATATTTACAAACTCGTTTGTGGAATAACTTACGGTTACATAGGAAGGAAGTGTGCCGACAAGCTCAATCTTGTGAGGATTGCCGTCATACTCTACGGTAACATCAGGGAATTTGATACCAGAGAGGTCAACGTCCGCCTTTACTATCTCCCAAGCAAAGGACTCTGCGGCAAAGCCGATAACCTCAAAGTTTGCGGTATCGTAGCTGAAGCTCACGCTTGCGACATATTCACCAACGGTGGTGGCTGTGTTGTTCTGGTAGTTTATTACGAAATCAAGGGGAAGGTCATAAGGAAGACCTGCAAGAGTAACACTCTGCTCCTGTCCGTTGTAAACCAAGACATCAAAGTAGTCCCAATATACTTCAGAAAGGTTAATGCTCATCTTCTCGATTTGCCAAGCGAGGGTGGAGATGTCGGAAGCGTTAACTATCTCGTAGTTATCCTCATCATAGGTGTAGGTTGCCGTTGCGGTGTACTGACCTGCGACGGTGGCGGTGTTGCCTGCAATAACAAAGTTAAAGCACTCGGGAAGCATATCGGTACCAACAAGGATAACCATCTGCTCCATGCCGTTATAGATAAGTGCGTCGGTGTAATCCCAATATACCGAAGACATATCTACAACCT
>JAZSMN010000190.1:0-5386 GCA_045535925.1 Eubacteriales bacterium | reverse complement strand
CGAAGCATACTCGGTATAGGGTGGAGTATACTCTCTCCCCTTCTTACCCTTTTGGTAATGAACTTCGTCTTCTCATATCTCTTTGGAAGCAAGATAGACCACTATATCATCTATCTGTTCTGTGGAAACCTGGTGTACTCCTATTTCAATGAGTCCACCTCACAGGGTATGACCTCGCTTATGAGCAACGCAAATATCTTCACCAAGATAAACGTGCCGAAATACCTATTTCTCCTGTCAAAGAACCTGCAAACACTTCTCAACTTTGGACTGACGCTTATAGTTTTCTTCCTGTTTTGTATCTTTGACGGCATTGTATTTACTTGGGCATTCTTCTCCCTTATCATACCCATTCTCTGCCTTGTTGTATTCAATATTGGTATAGGTATGATTTTGTCGGCTATGTTTGTCTTCTTCCGTGATATACAGTATCTTTGGAGCGTGTTTACCCTGCTTCTTATGTACTTATCTGCCATATTCTACAATGTCGCCGACTTCCCCGAGCATATACAGGCCCTCTTCCATATAAACCCGATTTTCGTCTATATCAAGTACTTTAGAGTAGTGGTGCTCGAGGGTGTTGTGCCCGATATAGGTCTGCACCTTTTGGCGGTGGGATATGCTATCGTTGCTATCGGTATAGGAGCGCTTATCTACAAAACCAAGAACCACAAGTTCTTGTACTATGTATAAGGAGGAATTATGAGCGAAGAAAAAAACAATCTCCCCCTTATAGAGTGTCACAATGTGTCTATCCGCTATATCACCGGAGATTTTCGCGAGATAGGCATCAAGGAATTCATAATTCGTAAACTGACAGGAAAATACAAGGTCAACGAGTTTTGGGCCGACAGACATATCACCTTTAACATAAACAGGGGCGATATGCTGGGTATAATAGGCACCAACGGTGCGGGAAAATCCACCCTTCTTAAGGCCATATCCGGCATTATGCAACCCACCGAGGGCTGGGTCGAGCTGCGTGGAAAAATCGCCGCCCTGCTTGAGCTTGCCTCGGGCTTTGACGGTGACCTGACTGTCAAGGAAAACACATATCTTCGTGGTGCTATGCTGGGATATACCCGTGAGTTTATGGATAGCACATATAGTGATATTATCGCCTTTGCCGAGCTTGAGGAGTTCGAGTCCCGTCCCTTCAAGCAGCTATCCAGCGGTATGAAATCCCGACTTGCATTCTCGATAGCCTCGCTGGTAAAGCCGGATATACTTATCCTCGACGAGGTTCTGTCGGTGGGCGACGGTGCTTTCAGAAAGAGGAGCGAGGAGAAGATGAAGGAGATTATCGGTGGGGGTGCAACTACAATTCTCGTGTCCCACTCTATGCCCCAGGTTCGTTCTATGTGCAACAAGATTCTCTGGCTTGACCACGGACGTCAGGTAACCTTTGGTAGTGACGTTAAAGGTATCTGCGATATGTACGAACAATATCTGAAAACAAAGGTGCTTCCCTCCTTTAACTAATCTTACAATACAATGGGCAAAGGGATTTAGAGTGGAAATCGTCGGCTGACGAGCGAGAGCCGTACAAGGGTACGGCAAGCGAGGAAACGACGATAGAATAAAAACACTATAAAAACGAAGAAAACCATAGGTTTTCAACCTTAATGCCATTTAATAATGTAAATAATAGCAAAAAGTAAACCGAGGTACCTAAAATGATACCTCGGTGTTTTTATTCGGTTGCGCCTAAATCCCGAAGCCCGGCAAAGGGATTTAGAGTGGAAATCGTCGGCTGACGAGCGAGAGCCGTACAAGGGTACGGCAAGCGAGGAAACGGCGATAGAATAAAACACCATAAAAAATGAAGAAAACCATAGGTTTTCAACCTTAATGCCCTTTTAATAATACAAATAACAACAAAAAGTAAACCGAGGTACTGAAAACAATACCTCGGTGTTTTTATTCGGTTACGCCTAAATGACGAAGCCCCTTCTATTTATCTTTTTTGCCAAACAGACGGGCAAAGAAGCCTGTAAAACCACGCCACCACTTCTGCTTGCGAAGCGATGCATCCACGTTCTCGATATCAACCTTCTTGCCGTCATCTTCCCTCTTTTTGTACTTAGAGTGATTATACATCAGTATATTTGCAACAAAGTCTCGCACCTCTGCGCTCTCAAAGTCTTCGGGCTTAGCCTTGCTCCAACCAAGAAGCTCGGCATACTCGCCATGATAGAGGTTGTAGAATGCACCCTTGGCATCCCTCCAAAGCAGATTGTATATCTTATACGCACGGCTGGCAGACAGGTTTAGATAGGACTGGGAGAGGGGTATAAACATACCGTGGCTCATCAAAAATTCCTTTATCCTTACATAAATTAAGGGCACCTGACGGAAATACTTCCTGAAAAGTCGGGGCTTTGCCTGCTCGGAATACACCCTGTGATGGAAGAGGATTTCCTGGAGCTTTCCCACCCTCGATGCCAGCGAAAGGCTGGTCATAACGAAGTAGACGTCCTCAAACACCTTAAGCTCCGGGCCAAACGCAAGACCTTTTTCTTTCAGGAAAGAGTGTCGATAAAGCTTGTTCCACACATATCCTGTGATACACTGGAAAATCTGGTCGGGGCACTCACTGGGGGACAGAATTTTGCCACCGTCAAAGAGTTCGCCGTGGTCACTGGGTATGCTGGGCTCGAACTTTGCCTTCATATTATTATATATATCATATTTAGCTACCGCGATGTCGAGGTTTTCGCTTACCGCCAAGTTGTAGAGTTTCTCGAGCATAATAGGCTCGCAGAAGTCGTCCGCATCCATAAAGATAACAAACTCGCCACGCGCACGGAGAAGTCCCTTGTTGCGTGCAAGAGAGGGACCTGCGTTGTTCTCGGTGATGATACGGATGCGCTCATCCTTTTGCTGATACTCGGTGAGCACGTGCAAGGACCTGTCGGTGGAGCCGTCGTCTACACAAATAAGCTCGATGTCGGTAAGCGTCTGGGCTATGATAGAATCCAGGGCAGGGCGAATATAATCATACGCGTTGTAGATAGGCATTACTACCGTGACCTTGATTTTGTTCTCCTTGGTCGCCTCGGCGCTCGGCTCGGCGTTCTTCTCTGTCGAAGTCACCTGCTCGGTGGTGGGCGCTTCCGAGGTGGTTTCCTGCTCTAGGAGAGCTTGTTCCACAGGGGCCGCCTGCTCGGTGGCGAGCTCGGTTGTGCCCTCTTGTATGACGGGCTCGGTTGCCGAAGTGGTATCTCTGTTTTCTATTTCTATATTATCATTTAAATTATCTATTGTTACATTATCGCCGCTCATAACTACTCCTTAATCCCTATGGGATGGTGGTTGTAATAAGTTTTTGAAAAATTAATAATTGTTAATATTATTTTAACACGAAATTAGTATATTGTCAATACGAATATACTTCCCCGCCCTCCAAAATAGACCACAGGGGTATCCGAAAGGGGCTGTCCCCCACTTTTCCGCCTGTTTTTTCGACCTTTTTCGCCTTTTTATAAAATTTTCTTGTCCCCGATAAATATAAAATATCCATAATGGCATATATAAACAGCCTTCAAATCAATATAAATATAGAGAAAGACCCGCCCTCTTTTAATAAGAAGTCCCCTGCTTTAGCGGCATAAAAAGAGCCTTCCCGCGGGAAGGCTCTTAATTTAAATTATTCGGTTATGGTAAGAGACTCGAGAATCTCGGTCGCGGGAGAAGCAACAAACTCGTTGTTTAAAGAGTCGGCTGCTGCCACGGGAGACTCGTCATAAGCCTCGACCGATACCGCATTGTAGGTGCCAAGACCTGTACCTGCGGGAATGAGCTTACCGATAATAACGTTTTCCTTAAGTCCAAGAAGGTGGTCGCTCTTGCCCTTGATTGCTGCCTCGGTAAGAACCTTGGTAGTCTCCTGGAAGGAAGCGGCAGACAGGAAGGACTCGGTCATCAAGGCTGCCTTGGTGATACCAAGAAGAAGGTTTGCGCTCTCTGCATAGCGAAGACCTACCTCGCCTGCCTCGATTCTTGCCTTGATCTTCTCGTTTTCCTCGCGGAACTCAAGGACATCAACCTTAGAGCCCTCAAGGAGGCCTGTGTCACCGGGATCTTCTATCTCGTACTTGCGGGTCATCTGTCTTGTGATACACTCGACGTGCTTATCGTTAATCTCAACGTCCTCACCACGGTACACCTTCTGTACCTCGCGAATGATGTAGTCATAAACAGCATCAATACCCTTAAGACGAAGAACGTCCGCGGGGTTAAGGAAGCCCTCAGTGATAGCATCACCACGCTGAAGCTGCTGTCCGTCCTCGATACACAGACGCATACCGAAGGGAATGTCGTAGACAACTTCCTCGGATGTAGGCTCTACGGGGTTCTTAATATGAACGCGGGACATCTTTCTGTCAGACTCGATAACAGCGGTACCGGTAAACTCGGTAACGATGGCAGTCTTCTTGGGCTTACGCGCCTCGAAGAGCTCCTCGACTCTGGGAAGACCCTGGGTAATATCCGAACCTGCGACACCACCGGTGTGGAATGTTCTCATCGTAAGCTGTGTACCGGGCTCACCGATAGACTGAGCCGCGATAACACCTACCGCCTCACCGATAGAAACGGGGTTGCCGTGTGCGAGGTCTGCGCCATAGCAATGTACACAAACACCGCGCTTTGCAAGACAACGAAGAACGGTACGAACCTCAACAGAGGTGATACCAGCCTTGATTACTTCAGAAGCCTGTTCCTCGGTAATCATAGTGTTGGCGGGAACGATAATGTCACCGTCCTCGGGGTTTACAACGTCATCAATAGTATATCTACCAACAAGTCTGTCATAGAGTTTCTCAACGGTTACCTGACCGGATACGATATCCGATACAACAATACCACTCTTTGCGCCACAGTCCTCTTCGCGAACGATAATATCCTGCGAAACGTCAACAAGACGTCTGGTAAGGTAACCAGAGTCTGCGGTACGAAGCGCGGTATCCGAAAGAGACTTACGAGAACCCTTTGCACCCATGAAGTACTCAAGCATTGTAAGACCTTCACGGAAGTTGGACTTAATGGGAATTTCGATAGTTCTACCGTTGGTAGCGAACATAAGTCCACGCATACCGGCAAGCTGACGCATCTGCTTCATAGAACCACGGGCTCCGGAAGTACAGATCATGTTAAGCGAGTTGTATGCATCAAGGTTTTTGATAAGTGCGTCGGTAACGTCATCGGTGGTCTTGTTCCAAACCTCGATAACCTTCTTGTATCTTTCCTCGTCGGAAATTTCACCCCACTCAAATCTCTCGGTGATTTCGTCAACCTTCTCGGATGCCTCGGCGAGCAAGGGCTTCTTTGCCTCGGGAATGGTGATATCGTAAACCGAGATGGAGAGAGAGGAACGAGTAGAATA
>JAZSMN010000116.1:0-3523 GCA_045535925.1 Eubacteriales bacterium | reverse complement strand
GTCAAGCATGCCGGTAGCGTAGGCAGACAGAGATTAATGAAGTGTGACCTGTGCGACCATTAGTGCGTACTTTAAGCCTTCCCCACCATTTTTCTGTATTTTGGGCTGTAAACACCTTAATTTAAGCCTTGTGATATTGGTATCTTCAATGCTACGGAAGCGGTCTACACCCCCACCGAGGCACTCCTCGTTGAGGACGGTACCACACTTTACACTGTTTGGAACCCCATAATAACCGAATAAAAAGAGAAGACGATAATCCCCTCAGGGGCTTGACACACGCCCCTGGGAGCTTCTCTTACAAAGTATTAAGCAAGGAAGATAAAATGAAAAATCTTAAAAAACCTTTATTGATTTTACTTGTTCTTGCACTCTTCACCGCCTGTATTCTCACCCTTGTGGGATGCGGAAGCGGAAGCGGAGAGCTTACAGGCATTGCCCTCTCCTCGAAGAGCACACACAAGAAGGTTTATGTACAAGGTCAGGAGCTTGATCTTAGCGGCGGTATTCTCACCACCGTTATAGGCGACCAAGAGGCATCTCTTCCCTTCACTGCAGACGGTGTAACCGTTACGGGCTACGATCCCAATACCATCGGCAAGCAGACGCTTACCGTCACCTACATGGGCAAAACTACGACCTTTGAAGTCGTGGTAGTAGCACGCACTGTGGCAGAAAGCTACGAGAAGGACTACTTCGTTGGCGAGAAGTTCAATGCTCTTAAGGGTAAGATAAAGATAACAAGAAATAACGGCACCTCCTTCACAGTTGCAATGAACAGCTCAATGGTCTCGGTAAAGTCCTTTAGCACCGAGAAGGCGGGCACCACTACCGTTGTTCTTAACTACACGGGCGAGGACGGATCGAGTTATGACTGCTCCTTCGACGTCACCGTTCATGCGATTGGAAGCGCAAGCATCAAATACCCCTTCAAGACCGAGTATTTAAGCCACGAGGGCAGCTTTGACCCTGCGGGCGGCTATATTACCGTTACCGCTGCTGCCCCCTCTTCACTTACAAAGTCTATTCCTATCAACACGAGCATGATTTCCGAGTTTAATCCTAAACTCGCGACCTCGGCCAACCTCGAAGATCCCCTTCCCCAGGTCGTTAAGATTACTTTTGGCACCCTGAGCTACGAGTTCCCTATCACCATACTTTACAGCGGTCTTTACGTTGTAAACGATGCAGCAGAGATGCTCAAGGACATCGACTGGACCTCCGAGGGTCAGCTTTTCGACGACAATCAGGCTACATTAGCCATCAATGCTATTAAGGCCTACTTCAAGCTCGGCGACTACAAGAGCCTGGTCGACGAGGAAACGCTTCACACAGTGCTTCGCCCCGCAGTCATCGCTCTTTACACAAGATATCTTAACGAGAGTGTATCCTTCCAGGATGCTTTCATCATTACTACAGAAGGAACTATTGACCTCACCGCCCGCTCCCCCGAGGCTGTGGCTACCGCTATCGAAAGAATCTCAAACAAGGATGATATCTTCAACCAGTATGCCGATCTTGCAACCCAAATAAGAGACGAGTTTGGCACATTCAAGATTGTCGAGGGCGGCAAGACTGTAAACCAGTACCTTCTCACCCACTCGGTAGCCGACGTTGACGGAGTTGTAAGCATATTCAACTTTATGCTCGAGCTTCACAACTACCTCAAGGACGTTCCCGCAGACTGGGATCTTGGAACACTCATGACCTACGCCGACGACATAACCACAGCGGCTACTATGATGATGACAAGCCAGTATGCCAAGGCGGCTTATGCCTCACTCTTCTTCACCGTGTCGGACTGGCGCGGCGGCGACTATCTTGACATTGTTTATTCCTATTACTATAATATCAAGATCGGCGGACAGGAAATTATAGTCAACAATATGTGGGGCAAGATCCCCGCACCCGGTATGCTTGCCGAGTGGTACGTTGCCTTTAGTGCGGCTGTTCGTGAGGAACAGATGCTCGAATACTACGGAACCTCTGTATATCTTTATGATGTTTCGGGCTTCTTCTACTACTACAACCAGCTTATCGAGATTACAGAAAAGCTGTTTGCCGAGGGCGATGAGCTTAGCCTTAACATCTACGAGCTTGTAGGATGCGAAGATGCCTTCAACACTATGCTTAAGTACGCACCCTGCGGCTATATCTATCAGTTGGGGGAGGCTATCAATTACGAAAGAGTTATGAAGGTCTGGACTATCTACGTTGACATTATCGACCAGATACTCAAGTCCACCGATGGTGATTTCTCTCTATTTGGCGACAAGATAGAAACTCTTACCAAAGAGCTCTTCGCTCTTTCTCCTGCAGAGCTTCACACCTTCCTCTCTTCCGTAAACTTCCTTTATGGAAATTCGGGCGGAACGGTGTTCGTGCTCGACTACGCACAGTCCCCCCTCAATATGCTTGCATATGCTCTTGCTATACACTATGAGAGCGTTCTTCCCGCGACCGTCTCTCCCCTCTTTAGAGGTATGCTCGTTGCTATCGAGAGTCTCTCTCACGTGGGTATAAGAAAGGATGCCTTTGACAGCTTCATCACCTGTATGGAAGAGATCAACACCCTTTACGGCGGTCTTGGTAGCGACCAGGCAGAGTTTAACAAGTACTTCGAAGACATCTACGCAAATCTCAACGTCCTATACATGAACGTTAAAAATGATACAGCGGTAGACCTTGGCGGTATGGGCGATAGCTTCACCGAGTTTAATTCCCTTTGCGATAGCTTCGACAAGATTCTTTCGTTAATCCAGACCAGCGAGGATCAGGCTACTGTTCAAAAGCTCATTCCCCTGGCGGTGGCTATCTACGAGAAGTTAAACCAGATGTACGAATCTATCATCTGCTCCGGCAACGAGACCGCTATCAATGCACTTTACACCAAGCTTTACACTCTTGGCGAGGTAAGCTACACCCTTGACAAGCGCTTCTTCGGTGTTCGCGAGATTGTCGTAACGCTCCTGCTTAGCTCCGGTGTTACCGATGCCGAAGGAAACAGCATGGTGCTGTGGGAGGTCTTTGCAGATGCGAGCACCTCTGTTAAGACATTTATAGTAGAGGCACTTCCTCTTATGCTTGCACAGTATGAGAGCAGGCTTTGGAACGGAGATCTTTACGGTCTTATCGAGATCTTTAGAGCACTTGTGCCCGAGGAACAGATTACTGTATACCTCCTGGGTATAAACCTTCTCTACTATGAAGCAGTCGAAGAAAATGTTGTGGCTATGCTTACCGAGGCAAACAATGTAGACGGTGCTGTTTACAGTATGCTTCAGCTTGAGATCTGCTATGTTCTTTACGCAAATGATAGTTCTATAGACAACCTTACTGCACTACAAAGTGCTGCTGCAAATGTCAAGGATATTATCGCAAAACTCGGCACCGACAAGGCCGATCAAGAGAATGCGAAGGAATATCTTGAGCCTCTTTACGAGGAATATCTCGAGTTTGTAAACCAACTTGGCTAATATAATAGAGTGCAGGTCACTGCAAAAGACGCAACGGTTAGCCTATC
>JAZSMN010000233.1:0-1904 GCA_045535925.1 Eubacteriales bacterium | reverse complement strand
TGAACGTTCTTTAACAAGCTTGTACCCCTGAGCAACCTCGTGGCTGGAAAGAGGAGTTCCACATCTGGGGCAGTAGGGAACAATCTTAAAGCCCTTGTAGAGCAGGCCCTTGTCCCAAATCTGCTTAAGAGCCCACCACTCCGACTCGATAAAGTCGTTGGTGTAGGTGACGTAGGGGTTATCCATATCTGCCCAGAAACCAACCGTGCCGGAGAAGTCCTCCCACATTCCCTTGTACTTCCAGACAGACTCCTTACAGTGTGCGATAAAGGGCTCAAGGCCGTATGCCTCAATCTGGCCCTTACCGTCGATAGCGAGTTTTTTCTCGACCTCGAGCTCGACAGGCAGACCGTGGGTGTCCCAGCCCGCCTTACGAAGGACCTTCTTGCCCTTCATGGTCTGATAGCGGGGAATCATATCCTTGATAACACGGGTAAGCACGTGACCGATATGGGGCTTGCCGTTGGCGGTGGGAGGGCCGTCAAAGAAGGTATAGCCGGGGCAACCCTCTCTCTCGGCGATGCTCTGACCAAATACACCGACCTGCTCCCAGAATTTTCTTGTTGCTTTTTCTCTTTCAACAAAGTTCAGGTTTGTTGACACCTTTTCGTAGATTTCCATTTTTCTACCTCGACTTTATAAATTGAAAATTGATAATTGAAAGTTGAAAATGAAGAATTGGATTTACTAATTCAACCGAAAGCCAAACTTTCGACTTCATCCGCATAGCTGACTTCATCGCAAAGCGACTTCATCCTAAACCCGTTTAGGGTTTCATTCTATGCGACAGGATTTTATAACCTCGTTTGCATAGCAAAATAAAAAAACCGTCCCCAATACGGAAACGGAAATATACCACCTTTTCACATATCAACCAATATGCTCCCCTTTACGCAGAGAATACGGCTCGCCATACTAAACTGTCGACCCACAAGAGGGAAGCCCAAGCCACCGAGAGGGAGGACCCCAGAGCGACCTGCATATCCACCACGGACACCAAAGAGGGACTCGTCCTACCGGAAGGAAGGGGATGCCCAAACCCACGGAGGTTAGCCTCGCTCGCGTAAAGCCACGGACACCCGACAGGGGACTGACCAACCCACAAAGATACCACGGACACCCGACAGGGGAACTGACTCGCGGAAATACCACGGACACTCGACAATTTTTCAAGCTCGCAACTCAGAAGTGATTTTCGCCAAGTGCTACTCGGTATCGGCTCGCACCCCCGCCGACTCTCTGTGACCATTTCCCACGGCTACTCTCTTCGTCATAGTTTTTACAAGACAATTATATATTAAAAAATAAATTATGTCAACCCCTTTTCTAAAATCAAAGACCAAAAGCCTCTCTGTAATACAACAAGTTAAACGCCAGAAATTTTAAAACGAAGAAAAAACAAACAATTCAAAGAAAAAATGCCAAACAAATGGTTTTTAAAAAGACTCTGTATATTTGTAGAAATATTTACAGTTGACTTTTGCGCGGTTTAATGTTAAGATATTTTTGATAAATATTTTAAATTTATTTTTTTAAAATGCTTTGGCAAATATTATGATTTTCCTTAAGGAGTAGATATGATAGATAATAAAGAAAGAGAAGAGGGCGGGGCCATTATTTTGGGCGACTTGACTGCTAACGGTGGCGACTTGACTGCTAACGGTGGCGCTGGCGTTTTGGATAATGGCGCTTCGGGTGGCTCTGTGGCTTTAGAAGATTCCACTTCGGGTGGCTCGGCGGTGCTAGATGATGCGGGGCTTTTTGGTGGCTATACCGAGGGTGGTCACGCAGGATTGACAGAGGAGCAGGTGCGTGCCGAGACAGTGGCCGGCAGAGTAAACAATGCCAAGACCGATGCGGGCAAGAGTTATCTGAAAATCGTCACCGACAACCTTCTTACCTGG